>DATGOD010000158.1:0-38536 GCA_035306305.1 Flavobacterium sp. | reverse complement strand
ATACATAATCTCCGAGTTAGATTTTATTTACAAAGAGAAGGAGATAGTTCTGGAACTATAGATGTTGGCGTGATGAGTGATCCTACAGATATCAGTACGTTTGAGCTTGTACAAACAATTGACCAAGAAGAAGAGGATGTTTTTGAAGAGTATACGGTATATTTTAATACTACAGAACTTACAGGTGGAAATAATTATATTGCAATAAGACAGAATTCAGCTGCACAAAACTGGTATTATTGGGTAGACGATTTTGTTGTTGAAGAGATACCATCATGTATAGAACCTTTGGAACTTACGGTTGATAATGTTTCCTTTAATAGTGCAGATTTGAGTTGGACGGCTGACGGAGATTTATTTGATATAGAAATTGTGGAAGCAGGTGAAGAGCCTACAGGAACACCTACAGAAGTAGGAGTGTCTAACCCTCATACGGCTGAAGGTTTGAATCCTTCAACTGCTTATGAATATTATGTTCGCCAGGATTGTGGAGAAGAAGATGGAGTAAGTACTTGGGTTGGGCCGTTTAACTTTACCACTACACAAATTCCGGCAACGCTTAATTATGAACAAGACTTTGAAGGTACGCATGGTTGGGCTTTGAATAATGGCGACCAAACCAATCAATGGGTGGTAGGCAGTGCGACCGGAAACACCGGAAGTTCTTTGTACATTTCCAACGATGGCGGGACTACAAATACTTATAATCATACGCTTTCAGTAGTACAAGCCTACAGAGATATCACTGTTCCAGAAGGAACAACTATGGGAACTCTTTCTTTTGATTGGAAAGGGTCAGGTGAATCTTGCTGTGATTATTTCAGAGTATGGTTGGTTCCTGCTGCTTATGTTCCAACAGCAGGAACACAAATTACTTCAGGTTCCGGAGGAATACAGATTGGAGGAAACTTTAATATGCAGTCCGATTGGCAGGAATACGAAAATACCACTTTAGATTTATCAGGTTTTGCCGGTTCAACCATGCGATTGGTTTTTGAATGGAAAAATGATGGCGGTATAGGAACTACAACTCCTGCAGGAGCAATAGACAATATCGAAATAACAATCCCGGCTTGTCCGCAACCAATGAATTTAGGTGTAACAAATATAACTAAAGAAAGTGCAGATTTAAGCTGGACAAGCATTGGAGATACCTTTGATATCAAATGGGGAGAAGCAGGTTTTGATGTAGAAACAGAAGGTACATTAGTAGAAGGTTTTGCCAATGGAGGAACACTTTCTGACTTAGTATCAACTACTGATTATGAATTCTATGTGCGTCAGGATTGTGACGGAGATGGAGTAAGTGAGTGGTCTGGTCCGTATGCTTTCACGACAATGTGTGATTATCCGGATTTCGAGATAGTAACTGCTGATGAAGACTTGCTTTTCTGTGGCTCAGGCAGTGTAGATATTGAAGTAGATTCAGAAGGTATAATCAATTGGTACGATGCTGAAGATGCTACAGAACCAATATTTACTGGAACAACCTATGAAACGGGTATTTTGAGTGAAACAACTTCGTTTTGGGTTGAGTCTATTGTAGAAGGAAGTGGAGAAAGCAGTGTTGGAATGCCGGCACCTCCTACAGGCTCAACCACTTATATCACTACCGATTGGGGAATTGTTTTTGATACTGAAGAGTCAGTAACTTTAACATCAGTAAGTATTTTCTCTTCTGGAACAGGAACGATAAATATAAAAATTACGGATAGTTCAGGTACTGAAATTTTTGAAACAGGCAATGTGAATGTTTTAAATACAGGAATAGATAATCCTAATATTATTCCTTTGAATTTTGAAGTTCAAGAAGGGACGGGGTATAGAATGTTGGTAAAAGCTTATTCAGGTGTCGATCTATATAGACACACAATCTCTAGTCCAAATAATTTTCCTTTTGAATCAGAAGACAGTAAGGTCACAATTACTGCATCCGAATGGGGAGGTACTACTACAGGTACGTATTACTTCTTTTATGATTTAAAATATTCAGGAGATTGTAAATCTCCACGAGAAGAAGTGGTAGTGACCATATCAGAGTCAGACCCTGTAGTATTGTCTGAGGAAAGTTTGGAAGTTTGCGAAGGCGAAACGACTGAAGTTGTAACGATAACCGAAGGTTTGGATAACTACGATACTTATGAATGGTCACCGGCAGAAGGTGTATCCGGAGATGAGACAACAGGCTGGACATTTACAGCAGAAGCGACGACTACATTTACGCTTACTGCATCACAGTCAGAAGGGGCTTGTACGCAAACAGTCACAGTAGAAGTAGAAGTTAATCCACTACCTGTAGCAGCAGATTTAGAAGAAGAATATGTGGTTTGTCCGGAAACAGTACAGGCAATAAGTACCGGATTATCAACTGACGGAGCTGATGGCTATGATGTTGTTTGGGCACCGTTCGACAACTTATATCTTGATGCGACAGCGACGACAGCATATAACGGGGAAAGTGCGGGGACAGTGTATTTCTTCTCAGCAGATGCAGGAGATACCACATACGAAGTAACTGCCACTTCAAGCAAAGGTTGTGAATCTACGTTTGAAACAGCGGTAAGTGTACCTGAAGTAGTCTCCCCGGATATTGAAGATGTTTATCTGTGTGTACCTACATCTGTAGAAGACGCAGTAGAGTCAACCTTAAACCTTGTATGGTTTGATAGCCTAGATTCTGAAACTCCGATTGACGAATTTGCTACGACCGGGACTTACTATGTAATGAACGAAGTAGGAAGCTGTCAGTCAGAAAGAGTAGCAGTTGAGGTAACTGTAGTAGGTGTAAACACGCCAACAACGACTGAATCAGAGCAACAATTCTGTGATAGTGCTACTATCGAGGATATTCTTGTTAATCATACCACAGGAAGCACGTTGAATGTATACGAGAGTGAAACAGGCGGTACTGCTTTGAGTGAAGGAGCAGCCTTGTACACAGGTACATTCTATATCGCAGAGCAAATTGGAGATTGTGAATCAGACAGATTAGCAGTTCAGATAACGGTAACTCAAACTCCGCCGGCAGTAGGTCAACAGACTGTAACAATTTGTGGATTTGAAGTGTTAGCCAACGTAGAAATAGGCCAGCAACCCGATGCAGAATTGGTTTGGTATGTTAATGAAACAACTTCTCAGCCAATGAATGCCAACTCTCAGGTTTATGCAGGTACATACTATGCAAGTCAAAGAATAGGTATTTGCGAATCAGCAAGAACGGCCATTACATTTATAGTAAATGAAACATTGCCTCAGCCAACAGCGAGTTCGCAAACATTCTGTGGATCTGCCGTAGTTTCTGACTTGGTAGTGACCGGAGCAGAAGGGGCGATGTTCAGATGGTTTGACAGTGCGACTTCAACCACGCCGCTTGCAGACGACGAAGCTTTGAGCAATGGCACTTACTATGTGTCACAAGAGCTGAACGGATGTGAATCAAACAGAAAAGCAATTTCTGTACAGATTGTGAACACTGTTGCTCCGCAAATTGACAATATGAGTCTTTGCGAAGGCACAACTATTGCAGATGTTGATATCCCGGCAACAACTGGGGTTACTTACAAATGGTATGTGAGTCCGACAGCTATCACAGCCTTGCCTGCAAGCACGACACTCGTTGACGGAGAGACATATTACATCAGCAGTAATTACAACGGATGTGAATCTGAAAGAGTGATTGTAGATATAGAAATCACTCCGGTTCCGGATGCACCAACAGGCGAGTCAACACAAGCGTTTGTTTACAATGTCAGCACGAATGAAGTAACAATTTCAGATTTGGTAGTCAATGAAGCCGATGTATTGTGGTTTGCCCATGCAGACGACGCAGCAACATTGACGAATCCACTTCAATCAGATATGCCGTTAGAAGACGGAGCGACATATTATGCGGTCATCGTTAGCGATACAGGTTGTGCAAGTGAGCCATTTGCCGTAACAGTAACGGTAACTTTGGGTAATGAGAAATTTGACAGAAGCAAATTGACCTATTATCCAAATCCTACGCAAGGCGTATTGAACATTCGTTATGCAGAGACGATCGAAAAAGTGGAGATTTACAACACTATCGGTCAGTTGGTAGCAACACAAGAGTTCAATAGCAACCAAATTGTGGTAGATATGCACCAACTCAGCAACGGAACATATTTGTTGAAATTACATATCGACGGATATCAACAATTAATCAAAGTAGTGAAAAACTAATTGAAATCATTGATTGATAAATAAAGAAAAGGAGCTGCAAATGCAGCTCCTTTATGTTTTTACAAAAAAATAATATTCTAATATTTGTTACGAATATGTCAATTACGATGATCTATTCGTGGCTGATTATTAATCTGAAGTGGAAAAATTTCTTCATGAATAATACAAGTATCACACGCTGTCTGTTTTATCGAACTTAACTTTTATCGTATAAAACATTTTTAACAAATGGTAATTCAAAAATTAGTATCTTTGCCTTCTTAAAAATAAAGATTTTCCAACAAAGGTTTATCTTTGGAATATAACAATTCAATGAAATCAATAATATTATTTGGCAAACCCGGAGCGGGCAAAGGTACACAAGCACAATTTTTAGAAGAAAAATACAATTTATATCATGTTTCAACCGGGGATATTTTTCGATATAACCTGAAAAACGAAACCGAATTGGGCAAAATCGCCAAAACATTTATCGACCAAGGCGAATTGGTTCCGGACGAAATCACCATCAATATGCTCAAAGAAGAAGTCAAAAAAAACATGGATAAATCTGGTTTTCTGTTTGACGGATTTCCAAGAACCATTGCACAAGCCAAAGCTTTAGACGATTTCTTGAAAGAATTAAACCTCGAAGTAACCGCCACCGTAGCCCTGGAAGCCGATGACGAAATTTTGGTAGAGCGAATTTTGGAAAGAGGAAAGACCTCTGGACGAACAGACGACCAAGACGAAGAAAAAATCCGAAACCGATACAAAGAATACAACGAAAAAACAGCTCCGCTGATTGCTTATTACCAAAATCAAAATAAATATTACGCAGTAAACGGAATTGGCGAAATCCCTGAAATCACGGTCAGGTTAAGCCAAGTCATTGACCAATTATAATTTTTTAAACTTCTAAAAACCTTATCATTGTCAAATCGATAAGGTTTTTTATCTTTACTATATGGAAATTATTATCATACTGTTTTTAATCTTGCTCAACGGCGTATTTTCTATGTCTGAAATGGCTCTTGTATCGGTCAAGAAAAGTCGTTTAGAAATTGATGCTAAAAAAGGAAGTGCCCGTGCAAAAGCTACACTAAAACTCGTAGAAAAACCCAACAATTTTCTATCGACAGTACAAATAGGCATTACATTAATCGGAATATTAACAGGTATATTTTCGGGCGACAAAATTGCTTCGGACTTGCAACTTACCATAGAAAAAATCCCGGCACTTGCCCCCTACTCTCCTACGATTTCGGTAACAGCCATTTTGATTATCATCACATTTATGACCTTGGTTTTTGGCGAATTACTCCCCAAACGTTTAGGCTTGAGTTACCCGAATGCTATCGCCAAAAGCATGGCAGTTCCGATGAGTTTTATCTCAAAAATAACCGCTCCATTTGTTTGGTTATTGACCAAAACCACCGACGGCGTATTGAAAATATTAAACATTAATTCCGCCAACGATGAACGTGTAACCGAAGAAGAAATCCGCAGAATGATTAAGGCCAGCACCATTGACGGTGAAGTACAAGAAATCGAACAAGACATCGTTGAACGCGTTTTTAATATCGGTGACCGAAAAATCAACTCTTTAATGACGCACCGAAAATCAGTCGTATTTTTACAAACCGAAAGCACTTTTCGCGAAGTAAAAGACAGAGTTGCCAACGAATTACATTCTTTCTATCCTGTTTGCGAACAAAACATGGAAGAAGTTATCGGAATAGTGTCTTTGAAAGATATATTTCTAATGGTCGAAAAAGAAAATATTGATTTTCAATCTATTATCGACGAACCCGTTTTCATGAACGAATTTACTTCGGCATACCACGCTTTAGAAATTTTCAAAACCACCAAAAACCACTTTGCGTTAGTCACCGACGAATATGGCATAGTCCAAGGTGTGCTCACGTTAAACGATATTTTGGAAGCTTTGGTAGGCGATGCCGCCGAATTTGACGAAGATGAATACCAACTCTCACAAATAGACGAAAACTACTGGGAAGCCGACGGTTTTTACCCATTACACGACTTACTCACCTATTTTGATTTAGGCGAATTTATCAATCAATACGATGTGGCAACCGTGAGCGGATTGGTAATGGAAGAATTGTCATATATCCCTATAAGCGGAGAAAAACTATACTGGAATAATCTCGAAATAGAGATTTTAGACAGCGACGGAAATAAAATTAATAAAGTAGGAATCAGGATTATCAATCCGGAACAAGAAGACTAATGACAGAAGGGAATTTTGTAGATTACGTAAAAATATATGCAGCTTCCGGCAACGGAGGCAAGGGTTCTGCACATCTTCACAGAGAAAAATATATCGCCAAAGGAGGACCAGATGGCGGAGATGGCGGACGTGGCGGACACGTATATGTTCGTGGAAATAAAAACCTATGGACATTGCATCATTTGAAATTTGGCAAACACATCAAAGCTGGTCATGGCGGAGATGGCGGTAGCTCGAGAAGTACCGGTGCTGACGGCGAAGATGTTTTTATCGATGTGCCACTTGGAACAGTTGTAAAACACAAAGAAACCGGAAAAGTTATTTTGGAAATCACCGAAGATAACGAGCAAAAAATATTAGCAGAAGGCGGAAAAGGCGGTTTGGGTAACTGGCACTTTAGAAGTGCAACAAATCAAACACCTCGTTACGCTCAACCTGGATTACCCGGCGAAGAAATCGATGTGATTATCGAACTGAAAGTTTTGGCAGATGTTGGCTTGGTCGGTTTTCCAAATGCCGGAAAATCTACTTTATTGTCTGTAATTACTGCCGCCAAACCGAAAATCGCTAATTATCCGTTTACAACGCTTAAGCCGAATTTGGGCATTGTACCATACAGAGATTTCCGCTCGTTTGTCGTTGCCGATATTCCCGGAATTATTGAAGGTGCAGCCGAAGGCAAAGGCCTGGGACATTATTTCCTCAGACATATAGAACGCAACTCAATATTGCTTTTTCTGATACCTGCAGACACAGATGATGTCAAAAAAGAATATGATATTTTGTTGGACGAATTAAGAAGATACAATCCAGAATTATTGGACAAAGAACGCCTGATTGCCGTTTCTAAATCTGACATGCTAGATGAAGAATTGAAAGCAGAATTTGAGCAACAATTGAATAAAGACCTCAACGGAATGGATTATATTTTCATTTCATCTGTGGCACAATTAGGCTTAACAGAATTAAAAGATCGTTTGTGGGAATTATTAAACAAATAATTCTAACCCAATAAAACACAAGCTGTTTGACAAAATAATTTCAAAATAAGCTGCGAAGTTTAAAATTAATTATTACATTTGCACCCTTAAATAACCGAAGGTCGGGAACCTTCAATAAATCAATAAAGATTATGTCAGTAAAAATTAGATTACAAAGACACGGTAAAAAAGGAAAACCTTTTTACTGGGTAGTAGCTGCGGATGCACGCGCTAAAAGAGATGGTAAATTCTTGGAAAAACTAGGAACTTACAATCCAAACACCAACCCTGCAACAATCGACTTAAACGTTGACGCTGCTGCACAATGGTTATTCAAAGGTGCACAACCAACAGACACTGCACGTGCAATTTTGTCTTACAAAGGTGCTTTGTTGAAACACCACTTAAACGGAGGTGTACGCAAAGGTGCTTTAACACAAGAGCAAGCTGATGAAAAATTCGCTGCTTGGTTAGAAGAAAAAGAAAACAAAATCAATGCTAAATCTACAGGATTGGCAGAGTCTAAAGCAGCTGCGAAAGCAAAAGCATTAGAAGCAGAAAAAGAAGTGAGTGCAAAACGTGCGAAAGCAGCTGAAGAAGCAGAAGCAACTGAAGAAGAAGTTGTAGAAGAAACTACAACTGAAGAAACTCCTGTTGCTGAAGATAACACTGAAGAAAAAGAAGCTTAATTATTCTGGCGGTTATGCTTAAAAAAGATTGTTTTTATTTAGGTAAAATCGCTAAAAAATTCAGCTTTAAGGGCGAGGTATTACTCTTTTTGGATACTGACGAACCCGAAGCATACGAAAATCTGGAATCAGTTTTTGTCGAACTTAGTAACGACAATCTGATTCCTTTTTTTATTGAATCTGCCCAATTGCACAGAAACCACTTTTTAAGAGTGCGATTCGAAGATATTGACACCGAAGAAGATGCCGATGAAATTATAGGAGCAGATATATACCTACCTCTTTCTATGTTGCCCAAACTGGAAGGCAATAAATTCTACTACCACGAAGTGATTGGTTTTGCCGCAAAAGATCAACGTTTAGGAGATTTCGGAACCATTGCAAAAATTTCCGACAACGGCGTACAGGCATTGTTTGAAATCGAAAAAGACGACGCTACCATTTTAGTTCCCTTGATTGACGAATTTATCATCGAAGTAAACCGCGACGAAAAATTCATCCTTTTCAACACCCCCGAAGGATTGATTGATTTGTATTTGTAATTTTTTTATCTCTCAAAATACCATAATTATTCCCACTTGTGTTGTCTTTTTTATTACTTTAGCCAAAAAGAAATTCGAGTCAAATTTCTTTTCTAAATTATTTTCCTGAATGGGACATTTATTAAAGCATCCGTTATTAAACAAAATATTATACGGGCTATATCTTATAGCTTTGTTTGTTTTAGTAATTGATTACGGGTTTAAACTTCCGCATTGGGTAGAACAAACCATTTTATTTTTCTACATTATATTATTAGCCGTTGCTGTTTTTATCACGATTAGCAGGTATGTTGTCCAGAAAAAAAAGTTTGTTCCCAACATTTTTCTTTTCGATTTACTAAGTGTACTTTTTGTTCTTTATTGCATTTATAAACAGATTGACACAAGCACCACTCAAGTTACATTCTGGATAAGAATCGCTATTATTCTAAAACTCATCAGAGAGTTTGCAACACCAAAATTAAACTACAAACGTTCGGTGCTCAATCCTGCTCAATTATTCATTATTAGTTTTATAGGATTGATTTTGATTGGTGCCTTATTGTTGATGTTACCCAATGCTACTTATAATAATATCCATTTCATTGACGCCCTGTTTACCTCTACGAGTGCCGTTTGTGTAACAGGGCTTATTGTTGTTGACACAAGTAGTTTTTTTACACCTATGGGACAAAGTATTATTATGCTTTTAATTCAAGCGGGTGGTTTAGGCATCTTAACTTTTGCCAGTTATTTCAGTTACTTTTTTAAAGGCGGTGCCACTTATGAAAATCAAATTGCTTTAAGTGATATTTCAAGTTCCAATAAAATAGGAGAAGTATTTACTACATTAAAACAAATTTTGGGCATTACTTTTTTCATTGAATTTATAGGCGCATTTTTTATTTACATCAATATAGACCAAACACTTATTCCATCTTATTTTGACCGCGTATTCTTTTCAGCATTTCATTCTATTTCGGCATTTTGCAACGCAGGTTTTTCGACTTTGCCCAAAGGAATGATGCAAGACGGATTTGTAACCAATTACCCTTTGCAGCTTATTATTATTTTGCTCTTTGTATTCGGAGGTTTAGGATTTCCTATTGTTATCAATGTACTTCGTTATCTCAAACATTTTGTAAAACGCTATATACTTTGGTTCGCATCAGGGAAAGATAATTACAAACCTTGGATACTGACTTTGAGCAGTAAAATCAACCTGATTACCACTTTTAGTTTGATATTTTTGGGTACAGCTATTATTTATACAAAAGAATATTACAACACCTTAAGCAGTCATCACGGAATCGGAAAATTTATAACTGCGCTGTTTACCGCAACCACACCAAGAACAGCTGGATTTAATTCTATAGATTTCAATCAGTTGCACTTTTCGTCCATCATCATCATTATGCTTTTGATGTGGATTGGTGCATCGCCTGCTTCAACAGGAGGCGGTATCAAAACAAGTACCTTTGCCATTGCTACACTCAACTTTTTAAGTCTTGCCAAAGGAAAAGATAAAATTGAAATTTGGAGAAGAGAAATAGCCGATATTTCTGTAAGAAGGGCTTTTGCTACAATGAGTCTTTCTTTGGTTGTTATCGGATTTGGGGTATTCTTCATCGCCCATTTCGACCCAGACAAACATTTGCTCGACATCGCTTTTGAATGTTTTTCGGCATACAGCACTGTAGGTTTAAGTTTAGGAATTACAGGAGATTTGAGCAGTGAAAGTAAAATAGTATTGATTATCATAATGTTTATAGGTAGGGTTACGATGCTTTCCATATTGATTGCCTTTTTCAAAAAAGTGAAATCGTTAAATTATCGTTACCCGACAGATGAAATTTTAATTAATTAAAGAAGGACTTATAAAAATGAAATTTATAATAGTAGGATTAGGAAACTTTGGAGCATCACTTGCCGAAAAGCTTACGCAGCAAGGTAACGAAGTGATTGGAATTGACTCCCGAATGGAAAAAGTTAATTCATTGAAAGAAAAAATATCACACACCATTTGTATGGACGCAACGGATGAAGAAACAGTTGCCGATTTACCATTGAAAAATACAGATATAATAATGGTATGTATCGGAGAAGACCAAGGCGCAAACGTAATGGCAACGGCATTATTCAAAAACCTTGGCGTAAAAAGACTGATAAGCCGTTCCATTAATCCGCTTCACGAAAATGTTTTAAGAGCCATCGGCGTAGATGAAATCGTACGCCCCGAACAAGAAAATGCCGAACGCTGGGCTAAAAAGCTGTGTTTGAAAGGTGTCATAGACTCCTTTGAACTCAACAAGAATTACAGCATTGTAGAAGTTAAAACCCCAGAATATTTTGTAGGGAAATCCATAGAAGAAATTGAGTTTAGGAAAAAGCACAATATTTTAATTCTTACCATACTCAAACAGACGCAAGAGAGCTCATTTCTTGGAACAACCAAAAACACAACAACATCACAAGGGATTCCCGACTTCGAAACCATACTTGAAAACGATGACATCTTGGTATTATATGGGAACAACAAGGATCTGAATAAATTTGTTAATTATAAATCTGCATAAACCAATTTTGCTACAAAAACAATGTTCTCATTCAAAAAATTTACCATACACCAAGACCGCTGCGCCATGAAAGTAGGTACCGACGGCGTTTTGCTAGGCGCTTGGGTGCCTTTATACAACAATCCGTACACTGTTTTAGACGTTGGTTCCGGCACAGGTTTAATCGCTTTGATGCTCGCTCAACGTTCCGATGCCGAACAAATCGATGCGGTGGAAATCGACGAAGAAGCGTTTACGCAATGTGTAGAAAATTTCGAAAACAGTCCGTGGGGCGACCGCTTGTATTGCTACAATGCCTCGCTGGAAGATTTTACCGAAGAATTTTTTGAAGAAACCACCTACGATTTAATTGTTTCCAATCCGCCTTTTTATGTTGATGATTACAAATCAAACAACGAAAAACGCAATACCGCTCGTTTCACAGACGCACTTCCGTTTGAACAATTAATCGCTTGTACCGAAGGTTTACTCAGCGAAAACGGCATTTTTTCAGTCATCATTCCGTACAAAGAAGAAGAAACTTTTTTACAATTATCAGCAGAATATGGTTTGTATCCGTTTAAAATTTGCCGCGTTCAAGGAACACCCAAAACCGAAATCAAGCGTTCGATGCTTGCTTTGACGAGAATTCCGGCGGAAATTTCGTTTGAAAACCTGATTATCGAAACCCAAAGACATCAATATACCGATGAATACATCGCATTGACCAAAGATTTTTATCTAAAAATGTAATTTTTTTTAATTCTACTTCTTTAAAGAAACACAAAAATATTTTAAGTCTATCATTCGATAGACTTTTTTTTATTCTAAATACAGTTTTAAAACAGAAAATAAATCTATTACAAAATCCAATAACAGCTTTTTATTAGAATATTTTTCTTTTTAAACTATTGTTTTTAGAAAATATGTTTATACATTTGTCATCGAAATACGAACAAAAAAATGATCTCAATCAACAAACAAATAATGGCAATGGATATGATGATGCACAAAGCGTCCTGATTGTCTATACCTTGTTTTTTGAAAATACAGCATCCTTTGGTATAGACCAAAGGATTTTTTTTTAACCTAAATTCTAAAATAAAAAATTATGAGCACACAACAATTTGCAACACAAGCCCTGCACGCAGGCCACAACGTACAAGAAACTTTGGGAAGCCGCGCGGTGCCTATTTACCAAACCTCATCTTATGTTTTTGAAAACGCAGACGATGCCGCCGGAAAATTCAATTTGTCGAAACCCGGATATATCTACACGCGTTTAAACAACCCGACTAATCAGGTTTTGGAAGAACGTTTGGCAGCTTTAGAAGGCGGTATTGGCGCGGTGGTAACTTCGTCGGGCGCATCGGCAATTGCCACAACATTGCTTACATTGTTGAAAAGCGGCGACCACATTGTGGCTTCCAGCAGTTTGTATGGCGGCACGTACAATTTATTAAATGTTACGTTGGCACGTTTTGGTATCACGACAACTTTTGTAAACCCAAGCGATGTAAACAATTTTGAAAATGCCATTCAGGAAAACACACGTGCTATTTTTGGAGAAAGTCTGGGAAATCCCAAATTGGACATTCTGGATCTTGAAGCCGTGGCAAACATCGCCAAAAAACATGCGATTCCTTTTATTGTAGATAATACCGTAGCAACACCTTCACTTTTAAAACCGATTGAATTTGGTGCCAACATTGTGATTCATTCACTTACAAAATACATCAACGGAAACGGAACTTCGTTGGGCGGTGCGATTATCGATGCAGGAACTTTCGATTGGAGTTCGGGCAAATTTCCCGAATTTACAGAACCTTCTGCAGGTTATCACGGATTGATTTACCACGAAGCTTTAGGAAATGCTGCATTCATCGCCAAAATTCGCATTGAAGGTTTAAGAGATTTAGGAGCCGCTTTGAGTCCGTTTAATGCTTTTCAAATCATTCAAGGTTTAGAAACATTAGATATTCGCGTACAAAAACACAGCGAAAACGCTTTGAAACTGGCACTTTGGCTGCAAGAACAAGAAGAAGTTGCTTGGGTGAATTATCCCGGATTACCGAATTATAACGATCCACAAAAAGTACAAAAATATTTACCAAAAGGACAAAACGGATTGCTAACATTCGGTTTACACGGCGGTTACGAAGCAGCAAAAGAAGTGGTGAATCACTCCAAATTGTTTTCGTTGCTGGCAAACATTGGCGATACCAAATCGTTGCTTATTCATCCGGCATCGACCACACATCAGCAATTATCAGAAAGCGAACAAGCTTCAACCGGCGTAACGCCCGATTTAATCCGTCTTTCGGTAGGTTTAGAAGACATTGCCGATTTGCAAAACGATTTAAAAAACGTATTTGATCAACTCTAAAAATACAAAAACTGATGTGTACACAAACTGAAATTCTCAACTTAATTCCTACCGACCCACTCACCGGAGCTGTCGCTGTGCCGATTTATCAAACCACAACTTTCGTGCAAGAACAACCCGGCGAACACAATGGTTTTACTTATTCGAGAACAGGCAATCCTACGCGTCAAGTGCTCGAAAATCTTATTGCCGGATTAGAAAAGGGTAATCATGGGTTTGCTTTTTCGAGTGGCTTAGCTGCTATTGATGCTGTTTTTAGGACATTAGCTTCTGGCGATGAGATTATTGCGACCAAAGATATTTATGGCGGTACTTATCGATTGCTTACGCAAGTGTATGCGAAGTTCGGAATTAAGTCTCATTTTGTGTGTCCGTCAGACAACCAAAATATTATCGATGCGATTACACCACGAACCAAAATCATTTGGATAGAAAGTCCAACTAATCCTACACTCAGGGTATTTGACATAAGGGTTATTGCAGATGTAGCGAAGCAAAACAATATTTTGCTCTGTGTGGACAATACTTTTGCTACACCACTTATTCAAAAACCGATTGAATTAGGAGCAGATATTGTGGTACATAGTGCTACTAAGTATATTGCCGGACATTCGGATGTTGTAGCAGGGCTGGTTATTGTTCAATCGGATGAATTGGCCAAAAATATTAAATTTTACCAAAATGCTACAGGAGCGATACTCTCTCCTTTTGATAGTTTTTTAACGATTCGAGGGATTGAAACTTTGGCATTACGCATCAAACAACATTCTGAAAATGCTATGAAAGTTGCTGAATTTTTAGTTAATCATCCACAAGTTAATCGCGTATATTATCCCGGGTTACCACAGCACGAAAATCATCAAATTGCTTGTAAACAACAAAAATATTTTGGCGGTGTAGTGAGTTTTGACCTGAAGCAAGATGATGAAGAAACCGCACTAAAAGTACTCAAAAATCTAAAGCAATTTAAGTTAGCAGAAGGATTGGGCGGAATAAAAAGTTTAAGCAATTATCCGAGTAAAATGTCGCATGGTTCTGTATCTAAAGAAGTGAAATATGCCTGCGGAATTACAGATAGTCTTATCCGTTTGTCGGTTGGGTTAGAAGAGGCTGATGATTTGATTAACGATTTACAACAAACACTTGCCCAAATAGAGAGTCATGTTGCAGAAACAGTTAAATAAAATTTTGATTAAAGATTACCAACTCCCGAATGGTAAGTCATTGGATATTTCATTGACATATCAACTATTCGGACAACCTCTGCACACAGCTCCGGTGGTTTTGGTCAATCATGCACTGACAGGCAATAGCGAGGTAGCCGGCAAAAACGGTTGGTGGAACCGGTTAGTTGGCTATGACAAAGCGATTGAATTACAGCATTATACTGTCGTGGCATTTGATATACCAGGTAATGGATTTGGAGAAAAAGGCGAAAGTTTGTTTGATAATTATACAGATTTTTCAACCAAAATCATGGCTGATTTGTTTTGGAGAGGATTAAACGAACTTGCTATCAATCAGCTTTTTGCGATTATTGGAGGTAGTTTGGGCGGAGGAATAGCTTGGGAAATGTTGTTTCTGTATCCTCAACGTATTCAGCACCTCATCCCTATCGCCACAAGCATACAATCATCTGATTGGTTGAAAGCCTTTGTTTTGACACAAGATCAAATATTAAACAACTCATCACAACCGATTGAAGATGCTCGTATGCACGCCATGTTGTTGTATCGAACGCCAACTTCGCTTACTCAAAAATTTCATCGTCAGTACAAGGATGATGAACAACAATACGCTGTGGAGAGTTGGTTAAAATATCATGGCAAAGCTTTACATTCTCGATTTAAACTGGCTGCTTACCTGCTAATGAACCATTTATTGAAAACGATAGGCGAAAACCTGCAACTCGAAGATATGATTCATTTAGCCAAGATTACATCAACAAAAATACATTTGGTAGCCGTCGATTCTGATTTGATGTTTACTCATGAAGAACAAGAAAATATTTACAAAACACTAAAACAACACAACAAAAACATACATTTTTCAACCATCAAATCCATTCATGGACACGATGCCTTTTTGATAGAGTATGAACAGCTTACAGCAATACTAAACAACATATTTAAACCCTAAAAAGATGAAAATAATAAAATTTGGCGGAAAATCATTAGCATCCGGACAGTCTTTCCAATCCGTTATCGACATCATCAAAAATAAATTGAATGAAGACCAAATTGTCGTGGTTGTATCTGCTGTAGGAGACACCACCGATACACTGGAAAACCTGTTAGAACTTGCCAAAAATAACCAAGAATATATCACAGCATTTGAATCTTTCAAAGCCAGACCTTATCATCGCTTAGCAGATATCGAAGGTGAATGGCAAATATTAGCCAAATTATTCGAAGGCGTATCATTGGTTGAAGACTACAGTGCTAAAGTAAAAGATTTTGTACTGGCTCAAGGCGAAGTTATTGCAAGCAAATTGTTGGCCGAACAGCTTCGTCAGTCAGGTATTCGTGCCATAGCAGTTGATAGTCGTCAAATATTGATTACTGATGATAATTTTGGACAAGCACAACCCAACGAGTCGTTGTCAAAAGAATTAACCCAAAACTATTTCGCCAAATTATATCCGGATAGTGTTGCTGTTGTTACAGGCTTTATCGGAGCAACTGAAAAAGGAGAAACAACCACCTTGGGCAGAAATGGCAGTAATTATTCCGCTGCCTTATTCGCAAATTTTTTACAGGCAGATGAATTACAAAATTATACCCATGTTGATGGTATTTATACCGCCAATCCTGATTGGGTAAAGAACGCACACAAAATCGAAGAACTCCATTTTGACGAGGCTAACGAACTTGCTAATTTCGGAGCATCTATCCTACATGCCAAAACCATATTACCTTTGGTAGAGAGCAATATCCCATTGCGAATATTAAATACCTTAAATCCTGCCAACAAAGGCACTTTGATATCATCCAATCCGGTAAGTGGCGGTATCAAATCGCTAACTACACAGTCCAACATTGCTTTAATTCAATTTGAAGGACGCGGATTGTTGGGCGTTGTTGGTGTAGATGCACGCGTTTTTACGGTTTTGGCAAACGAAGGAATAAGCGTGAGCGTGATTTCACAAGGTACGTCTGAACGTGGATTAGGTTTTGTGGTTGAAGATAAAAATGCAGATTTAGCAATAAAAGCCTTACAAAAAGAGTTTCAAGACGATTTTTATACCAAAGATGTAAGCCAAATCACAGTTCAACGTGATGTTGCCGTCATATCTATTATAGGACAAGATTTGAGTACATTCGATAAACCTTATGCTGCACTAGTAAAAAACAACATTGTTCCTATCCTTTTCAACAATACTGTAAGCGGTAAAAATATTAGCTTAATCGTGAAAAAAGATGAAGCTAAAAAAGCGATAAACGTTATTCATGGACAAATTTTCGGCGTAGCTAAAAAAATAAATATTGCTGTTTTCGGACATGGATTGGTGGGAGGCACACTCATCGACCAAATTTTACAATCTGCCTCGTCTATCGAAGAGAAAAAGAACATCAAACTAAATATTTTCTCTATAGCCAATTCGCAAAATGTGTTACTAACCGAAAACGGAATTGATGAAAATTGGCGAGAGCATTTATCAAAAAATGCAACACCGTATCAGTTACAAGATATAATCACATTTGCCAACCAACATCATCTCGAAAATTTGTTGGCTATTGACAATACCGCATCCGGTAAAGTAATCGAATATTACATCCCCTTGGTAGAAAACGGCTTCGATTTAATTTCCTCTAACAAAATAGCGAATACAGTACATTATTCATTTTACCGACAGTTGCGTGAGGCATTAAAGGCAAATCATAAAGAATATTTGTATGAAACCAATGTTGGTGCTGGTTTGCCTTTGATTGACACCATCAAATTACTGCATTTGTCCGGAGAAAATATCACAAAGATTAAAGGTATTTTTTCAGGCAGTTTGAGTTATATTTTCAATACATTTTCAGTGCAAAACAAAAAGTTTAGTGAAGTATTGCAAGAGGCTGTACAAAAAGGTTTTACCGAGCCTGACCCACGCGAAGACTTATCGGGTAACGACGTAGGACGAAAATTACTCATCTTGGCTCGCGAATTGGATTTGCAAAACGAATTTGACGAAATTAACATTAAAAACCTGATTCCTGCCGATTTGCAAGACATCACAACCGATATGTTTTTAGACAATCTACAACTCCTCGACCCATATTTTGAACAGGTAAAAAAAGAATTACCTGCCGGTTCAGTTTTGAGATATGTAGGTGAACTATCCGGAAATTTACAGGAAGACAAAGGCTCACTCGAAACCAAGCTGGTTCAGGTACAACAAAACTCTGCCTTGGGACAGCTCCAAGGTTCAGACAGCTTATTTGAAATATATACCGAAAGTTACGGCGAAAACCCAATTATTATCCAAGGTGCCGGTGCCGGTGCCTCAGTAACCGCCAGAGGAGTTTTTGGAGACATCCTTCGGTTAACTAATAAATAACCTGTAAAAGTTAATATAGATATGAGTACATCAAACACCCCAAGTGATTGTTTTTTTGAAACCCAAGCCATAAGAACACAAATATCAAGAAGTTCATTTAACGAACACACCACACCTCTATATCTTACCTCAAGCTTCGTTTTTGACCATGCAGAGGAGATGAGAGCTGTGTTTGCAGAAGATGTGGACAAATTTTCGTACACCAGATTTACCCACCCAAATCAAACCGAATTGGTAAACAAAATGTGTTTGTTGGAGAAAGCCGAGGCAGGATATACCTTCTCAACCGGAATGGCTGCTATTTTCGGCAGTATATTTCCATTAATCAAACCGGGTAATCATATTGTATCTTGCTTAAATATTTTTGGCTCATCACGTACCATTTTTTCTTCTATTTTGCCCGATTGGGGCGTAAGTACATCTTATTTTAATGCAGATTCAATAGATAAATTGGAAGATTTAATCCAACCTAATACCAAAATTTTATTTGTTGAAACTCCAACAAATCCTAGTGTTGATGTGCTTGATTTGGCTTATTTAGGTAAGATAGCCCGAAAATATAAGTTAATTTTTGTAGTAGATAACACATTTGCAACACCATATTTACAAAACCCTATCGATTTTGGTGCAGATGTTGTGGTACATTCAACCACCAAACTAATAGATGGTCAAGGCAGAGTGTGTGGAGGTATTGCCGTTGGAAAAACAGATTTAATTCAAAAAATTTACCTTTTTTCTCGTACGATAGGTTCTTCCATATCTGCTTTTGACGCTTGGATATTGTCAAAAAGCCTCGAAACCCTTGCTGTTCGTGTAGATAGACATTGCGAAAATGCACTTAAAGTTGCTCTATTTCTCGAAAATCATCCAAAAATCGAATCCGTTCGTTATCCTTTTTTGCCAAGCCATCCACAATTTGATATCGCTACAAAACAAATGAAGGCCGGAGGAAATATCATCGCTTTTAAGCTAAAAGGCGATTTGCAGTCGGCAGTAAACTTTATCGACAATGTTAAGCTGTTTAGCCGTACGGCAAACTTAGGCGATAGTCGCACCATTGTTACCCATCCCACAACAACTACACATGCTCGTATTCCACAAGATGAAAAATTACAAACAGGTATTACCGACAATCTAATTAGATTATCCGTAGGCTTAGAAAATGTAACCGATATTATCAAAGACATTCATCAGGCACTTAATAAATAGTAAAATTATGATTGTTGAAACACAAAAAAACATTAAAGATATTTTGCAACACAAAACCTTGGTGCTCGACGGTGCTATGGGAACCATGTTGCAGGCGTATCAATTTACCGAAGAAGATTTTAGAGGTGTGTTGTTTAAAGATTTTCCGCATCCGTTAAAGGGCAACAACGACTTGCTTTCTCTTACACAACCCGAAGCCGTAAAAGAAGTACACCGCAAATATTTGCAAGCAGGTGCCGACATTATCGAAACCAACACCTTTTCTGGTACCACGATTGGTATGGAAGATTATCACTTGGAAGATTATGTCTATCAACTCAATTACGAATCGGCGCGCATTGCGAAAGAAGTTTGTAACGAATTCTGCAGCATCACACCCGAAAAACCGCGTTTTGTAGCCGGTTCTATTGGTCCAACTAACCGCACGGCTTCAATGTCGCCCGACGTAAACAATCCGGGCTATCGCGCCATTACGTTTGAGGAACTTCGCATTGCCTACAAACAGCAGGTCGAAGCGTTGGTTGACGGTGGTTGTGATTTGCTTTTGGTCGAAACTATTTTTGATACGCTGAATGCCAAAGCGGCTTTGTTCGCCATTGAAGAAGTAAAAACCGAACGAAATATTGACATTCCCATTATGGTTTCGGGTACGATTACCGATGCTTCGGGCAGAACATTATCAGGACAAACAGTAGATGCGTTTCTTATTTCCATTTCGCACATTCCCTTGTTGAGCATTGGGTTCAACTGTGCTTTGGGTGCCGAACAGCTAAAGCCTTATTTAAAACAACTGGCAAAACATACATCGGTCAATATTTCCGCGCATCCAAACGCCGGATTGCCCAACGCTTTTGGTACTTACGATCAATCGCCAGAAGAAATGCAACAGCTTATTGCCGATTATCTGAAAGACGATTTGGTGCAGATTATTGGTGGTTGCTGTGGGACGAATCCCGATCATATCCGATTGATTGCCGAAGCGGTTACCCAAGCAAATGCCTTGCGAACTTCATCGGTACAGCTTAAAGAACCTACAGAAAAAACATTGGCACTTTCGGGTTTAGAACCGCTGTTCATTACCAGCGATTCCAACTTTATCAACGTAGGCGAACGCACCAACGTAACGGGTTCCCGAAAGTTTTTGCGTTTGATTAAAGAGGAAAAATTCGACGAAGCTTTGGAAATTGCCCGATTGCAGGTTGAAAACGGTGCGCAAATCATCGACATCAACATGGACGAAGGCATGCTGGACGGCAAGCAGGCTATGGTAAATTTTCTGAACCTGATTGCTTCCGAACCTGATATTGCCCGCGTTCCGATCATGATCGACAGTTCCAAATGGGAAATCATCGAAGCCGGATTGCAAACCATTCAAGGCAAAGGCATCGTAAATTCCATCAGTCTGAAAGAAGGCGAAGACGTTTTTCTGCAGCACGCACAATTGATTAAACGCTATGGTGCTGCCGTGGTGGTTATGGCTTTTGACGAAAATGGTCAGGCAGACAATCTGCAACGCCGCATCGATATTTGTAAACGTTCTTATGATTTATTGGTCAACAAAATCGGTTTTCCGCCACAAGACATTATTTTCGATCCCAATATTTTTCCGGTGGCAACGGGTATGGAAGAACACAACAACAACGCCTTAGATTTCTTTCACGCCACCAAATGGATTCGCAAAAATCTGCCCTATGCTAACATTTCGGGCGGTGTGAGCAATGTTTCGTTTTCGTTTCGTGGCAACGATCGAGTGCGCGAAGCAATGCATTCCGCCTTTTTATTCCACGCCATTCAGCACGGAATGAATATGGGTATTGTGAATCCGGAGTTACTTGAAATCTATGACGAAATCGATCCGGAACTATTGAACTATGTAGAAGATGTGTTGCTGAACCGCCGTGCCGATGCTACCGAACGTTTGCTCGATTTTGCAGAACATTTAAAAGGCAACGTTAAAGCAAAAGAAGAAAAAGTTTTGGAATGGCGTGCAGAACCGTTGCAAAACCGCATCACGCACGCCTTGGTAAAAGGCATCGAGGAATTTATTACGGAAGATGTAGAACAAGCCCGACAATCTGTGAGCCGTCCTATCGAAGTGATTGAAACGCATTTAATGAACGGAATGAACGTAGTGGGCGATTTGTTTGGCTCCGGAAAAATGTTTTTGCCCCAAGTGGTAAAATCGGCTCGGGTTATGAAAAAAGCCGTTGCCTATCTTTTGCCGTTTATTGAAGAAGAAAAAATAAAAAACGGCATTACCGAAAACAACGCTGCCGGAAAAGTATTGATGGCAACCGTTCGCGGCGATGTGCACGATATTGGCAAAAACATCGTAGCCGTAGTATTGGCGTGCAACAATTTTGAAATCATTGATTTAGGCGTGATGGTTCCGCCCGAAAAAATCATCAAAACCGCCATAAAAGAACAAGTGGACGTGATTGGACTCAGTGGACTCATCACTCCGTCGCTTGATGAAATGGTGCATTTGGCAAAAGAATTACAGAAAACCGGCAGCAACATTCCTATTATGATTGGTGGAGCTACCACGTCCCGAGCGCATACGGCGGTAAAAATTGCACCGGAATACGAGCAAACTGTGGTGCACGTAAACGATGCTTCGCGCGCGGTTACGGTCATCAACAACCTTTTGCAACCCGACAAAAACAAGATTTACAAAGAGGATATTCGCGCCGAATACGAAAAATTGCGTCACGATTTTCTAAGCCGTGCACGCGATAAAAAATATTTAAGCATTGACGATGCCCGCAAAAACAAATACAAAATCGACTGGACACAACAGCAAATAAAAACGCCGAATTTCTTGGGCAAAAAACAAGTTGCGGTCGCGTTATCGACTTTGATTCCGTATATCGACTGGACGCCGTTTTTTAGATCATGGCAGTTGTTTGGCAAATATCCCGAAATTTTAACCGATGATATTGTGGGCGAACAAGCAACGATTTTGTTTGCCGAAGCACAGGAAATGCTGAAAAAGATTGTGAAAGAAAATTGGTTCACGGCAAAAGGTATTTTGGGCATTTTCCCTGCCAACCAAATAAACGACGACGATATTGAACTGAAAGACGAAAATGAAATTTATCAACTGTTGACTTTGCGCCAACAATCGGATAAATCGGGTCGTGTGCCCAATAGTGCTTTAGCAGATTTTATCGCTCCAAAAGAAAGCGGTATTCAGGATTACGTCGGTTTGTTTTGTGTGAGCACCGGTTTTGGCGTAGATGAAAAAGCCAAGGAATTTGAAGAAATCCAAGACGATTACAACGCTATTTTGGTCAAATCACTGGGCGATCGTTTTGCCGAAGCTTTTGCCGAATATCTGCACGAACAAGTCCGCAAAGAAATCTGGGGCTATGCCACCAACGAGCATTTTGCCAATGACGATTTGATCAAAGAAGCCTACGAAGGTATTCGTCCTGCGCCGGGTTATCCTGCATGTCCGGATCATTTAGAAAAACGAACCATCTGGAAAATACTGAATGTAGAACAAGAAATTGGCGTAACGCTTACCGAAAGTTTGGCAATGTGGCCGGCAGCATCGGTTTCGGGCTATTATTTCGGCAACCGAGAAGCCAAGTATTTTG
Organism: Flavobacterium sp.; assembly: GCA_035306305.1. Classification (GTDB taxonomy): domain Bacteria; phylum Bacteroidota; class Bacteroidia; order Flavobacteriales; family Flavobacteriaceae; genus Flavobacterium. Next base: position 15,612 of record DATGOD010000158.1, on the reverse strand, counting down.
GCGTGGGAAAAATAAAACCAGATCAAGTAGCAGATTATGCCCAACGCCGAAACATCTCGGAAGAAGAAGCCACCAAATGGCTCGGTCCAAATATCAACGAATAGCTTTTGTATAAATGTATATCGAAAAGCTGTCATACAATATACAACAATACAAATATACCATAAGAAAAAAATGAAAGTAACCCAACATATAGAAAATGCCCAAGGAAAAGCCTTGTTTTCCTTTGAGATTTTGCCACCGCTAAAAGGTCAGAACATACAAAGTATTTTTGACGCTATCGATCCGTTGATGGAATTCAATCCGCCGTTTATCGACGTAACGTATCATCGCGAAGAATATACCTACAAAGAAGTTGCCAACGGTTTGCTGGAACGCAAAGTCGTAAAAAAACGTCCCGGCACTGTGGGCATTTGTGCCGCCATTCAAAACAAATACAAAGTAGATGCCGTGCCACATATTTTGTGTGGGGGTTTTACGAAAGAAGACACCGAAAATTTCCTGATTGATATGGATTTCTTGGAAATCGACAATGTGGTTGCCCTGCGCGGCGATGCCGTAAAAAGCGAAATTTACTTTAAACCCGAAAAAAACGGTCATCGTTACGCCTCGGAATTGGTTGCGCAAATAGCCGATTTAAACAACGGTATTTATCTGGACGAAGATTTGCAAAACACTTCGGCGACCAACTTTTGTATTGGCGTGGGCGGTTATCCCGAAAAGCACATGGAAGCGCCCAACTTTGATTCCGATTTGCAGTTCCTAAAACAAAAAATCGCGCAAGGTGCCGATTATATCGTAACCCAAATGTTTTTTGACAACCAAAAGTTTTTTGACTTTGTAAACAAATGCCGCGAAGCCGACATTACCGTTCCCATCATTCCCGGGCTGAAACCACTCACTGCCAAAAGTCAGTTGAATATGATTCCGCACCGTTTCAAAGTAGATCTGCCCGATCAATTGGTCTTGGAAACCCTAAAAGCCAAAGACAACGACGCCGTGAAACAAATCGGTACCGAATGGTGCATTCAGCAAAGCAAAGAAATCATTGCCGCCGGTTTCCCCGTGGTTCATTATTATTCTATGGGAAAATCGGAAGTGGTCAAAAATATTGCACAAGCTGTTTTTTAAACAACAAAACCTCGAAATCATTCGAGGTTTATTTTTTTCAATCAATGACGAAGTCAGGAACAAAAAATTATTTAGCTTGGTTGTAATACTCGGCAACTTTATTCCAATCAATTACATTGAAAAACGCATTGATATAATCTGGTCTGCGGTTTTGGTAATGCAAATAGTAAGCATGTTCCCAAACGTCTAAACCTAAAATCGGCGTTCCTTCACAACCGATGCCTGGCATTAACGGATTGTCTTGATTAGCTGTTGAGCAAACTTCCAATTCTCCGTTTTTCACACAAAGCCAAGCCCAACCAGAGCCGAATTGTGTTGCGGCAGCTTTAGAAAAAGCATCTTTAAACGCTTCAAATGAACCGAATTTTTTATTGATTGCGTCTGCTAATTCTCCGCTTGGTTGTCCTCCACCGTTTGGCGACATCACTGTCCAAAACAAGTTGTGGTTATAGAAACCACCTCCATTGTTGCGAACTGCTTTGTTGTTCATATCCAGATTTTTCAGGATCTCTTCGATAGATTTCCCTGCCAAATCTGTACCTTCAATAGCGGCATTCAAGTTGTTTGTGTATCCTTGGTGATGCTTAGAATGATGAACTTCCATCGTGCGAGCATCAATGTTTGGTTCCAACGCATCATATGCGTATGATAACTTCGGTAATTCAAAAGCCATAATTTTATTATTTTTAATTATTATTAATCGTTTTTCAAATTTAACAATTTTTGTATCTTTAAAAAAGTTTTCAATCGTTAATTTATTGATAAAACAATTCATGGCAAACACATCATTTACAATATATAACGCTTCGGCGGGCTCGGGAAAGACTTTTACATTGGTGAAAGAATACATCAAAATCATTTTGAAAAATCATTCAGATGAGGCTTACAAACGGATTTTGGCCATCACTTTTACCAACAAAGCAGTGAAAGAAATGAAAAGTCGGGTTTTAAATACATTGCACGATTTTTCTCTTAATCCAGTTGCAACACGCTCAGAAGCTATGCTTGGCATATTGGCAGAAGAATTGAATATGCCCAAAGAAAAAATTCAGGAAAAAGCCCGAAGAATCATCAAGCAGATTATTTACAATTATGCCGGTTTTGATATTTCGACCATCGACAAATTCACGCATCGAGTTATTCGAACCTTTGCAACAGATTTGAATTTATCTCCTAATTTTCAGGTTTCACTCGATACAGACAGTATTTTACAAGAAGCCGTTGATGCCGTCATTGCACAAGCCGGAACAGAAGAAGAAATCACGAAGTTATTATTAGATTTTTCTTTATACAAATCGGAACAAGACAAAAGTTGGGATATTTCATACGAATTACTGAGCATCGGGAAAATGTTACTCAAAGAAAATAATCTTGATGAAATTGAATCGTTAAAACAAATTTCGTCCGATTTGTTTATTCAAACCCGAGACGAACTATTTACTCGAATAAAAGAATCTGACAAAAAAACCAAAGAGCTAGCAACCAATTTGCTCGAATGGCTGAAAAACCAACAAATAGACCTTAGCGATTTTAATAGAAAAGATTTTCCGAATCATTTGGAAAAAATCACACTTGGCAATTTTAATCCAAACAATAAATTATTCAACACTGAAGATAGTATTAAGGTAAAAAAGGGTGCAAAATCTGCGGATATTGTTCAAAGTATTTTACCGCAAATCATCGAAAAAGTCAATGAAATTTATCGTTCGTATGGCAAATTCTCTTTGTATCAAAACATCTTGAATAACTTGACTCCTTTGGCATTGCTCAATCGTATTCACCAAGAAATGGAACGCATACAGGAAGAACAAAATATTTTGTCAATCAGCAAATTCAATACGATTATTCACAACGAAATTAAGCAACAACCTGCTCCGTTTATTTATGAACGAATTGGTGAACGATACCGTCATTATTTTATTGACGAATTTCAGGACACTTCCGAAATGCAATGGGAAAATCTTTTGCCTTTGTTAGACAATGCACTTTCTGGCGAAGACATGCAAGGAAATCCGGGCTCATTGATGATTGTTGGCGATCCGAAACAATCGATTTATCGCTGGCGAGGCGGAAAAGCAGAACAATTTATTTCGTTGAGTCAGCAAGAAAATCCGTTTTCTAATCCAGACAAAAAAGTGGTTCATCTCGACACAAATTACCGAAGTTTTTCGGAAGTTATTGATTTCAACAATCGTTTTTTTGCCTATATATCCAATTTATTTCAACAACCTGATTATAAAAAATTGTATGCCAAAGACAGTTTTCAGAAAGAAAACACCAAAAAAGGCGGATGTGTAAGTTTTCGATTTGTCGATAAAAACCAAACTATCGGAGACGAAACCATCAACGATTTGCATCTCAAAGCGACATTGGAAAGCATCAAAACAGCAACTGACAACGGTTTTTCTTACAAAGATATCGTTATACTGACTAGAAAAAAATCTCAAGGTATAAGCGTTGCAAATTACCTAACAGAAAATAACATCCCGATTTTATCTTCAGAAACATTGTTGATTAACAATTCGTCGGATGTGCAGTTATTGATTTCTTTGCTAAAATACAGCACACAAAACAATGATAACGACACCAAAGCCAAATGGTTGTATTTGGTCGCACAACATCAACAGAAAATTCCGGTGCACGATTTCATCACAGAAGGATTGGTTTTAAAAAATGACCAACTCGAACAATGGTTGGCGGATTTCGACATACACATCAATTTTGATTATGTGCAAAAAACAGATTTATATACCGCGGTGGAATATCTGGCTCAGCAATTTATTCCGGAAACTAAAAAATATTCTTATGTACAATATTTCATGGATGTAGTATTGGAACACAGCACGAGTTATCACAACAGTGCTTCTGATTTTATTCGCTATTGGGAGCAAAATTATGAACGAATCAGTATTCCATCTCCAGAAAATTCTGATGCTGTAAAAATCATGACGATTCACAAATCAAAAGGATTAGAATTTCCAGTCGTTATTTTTCCGTTTGCTAATGAAAGACTTTCCGACACACGCGATAAAATCTGGGTAGATTTGCCCGAAGAACAACTGGATTTACCCAAAGGTTTGATTAATCAAAGTAAACAATTGAATTTTTACGGTCAGAAAATTCAACAACATTACGAAGAGAAAAAAGAAGAATATCTGTTTGATGTCATCAACATACTATATGTAACACTCACGCGAGCTGCCGAACAATTGCACATCATCACAGAACATCCGTCGAAAAACGCCAAAGAACCGACAAAAATATCGGATTGTTTTGCCTTGTTTTTACAAAATCAACATATCGAAATTCCAGAAAACAATTTTGTATGTTTAGGAAATCCACAAAGACTATCCGAGAAAAAAGAGATATTAGAGCCGTTGCAAATCATTGAAAATATCGATAATAATTTTCGTCCAGAAAACATCAAAATTGCCAAACGCTCAGCATTAATGTGGAACAACGAAACGCAAACCGCTATTGATGAAGGGAATCAATTCCATCGAATTTTATCGAGAATATATGCTCCGACAGACGTTGCAAAAAGCCTGCAAACCGCTTTGTTGAAAGGCGAAATCAATTCGGAAAACGCAATTTGGCTCGACACAATGATACAAAAAATCGTTCATCATCCAGATTTACATCATTATTATGACACAAATCATACAATATATAATGAAAGAATGATTTTATCTGATAAAAACCTAATTCCGGATAAAATGGTTTTCGACCAACAAAATGCTTATTTGCTCGACTATAAAACTGGACAAGAATCAAAACAACATCATCGTCAAATCGAAGCTTATGCCGAAGTACTCGAATCGATGGGACATGCTGTCGTCCAAAAAACCTTGGTGTATATCAAACAAGATGATATAAAAGTGATACATTTGTAATCGAAAATAAAGAAAACAATTATGTACGGGAAAATTCAACAACATTTACAAAACGAATTAGCTGACATTAAAGAAAGTGGGCTATTCAAGTCAGAACGTATTATTGTATCTCCGCAAGGAGCAGAAATCAAAATAGACAACGGACAAACCGTTTTGAATTTTTGTGCTAACAATTATTTAGGGCTTTCTTCACATCCTGAAGTTGTCCAAGCTGCCAAAGACGCATTAGATTCACACGGATTCGGAATGTCATCAGTACGTTTTATTTGCGGAACGCAGGATATTCATAAAAACCTTGAAGCCGAGATTGCTTCTTTTTACGGAACAGAAGACACCATATTATATGCAGCCGCTTTTGATGCAAATGGCGGAGTTTTCGAGCCTCTGTTGTCTGAAGAAGACGCGATTATTTCTGACAGTTTGAATCACGCATCTATTATAGACGGTGTACGTTTGTGTAAAGCCGGAAGATATCGTTACGAAAATAACAATATGGACGATTTAGAAACTCAGCTAAAAAAAGCTGTTGCCGACAATCGACGATTCAAAATCATTGTAACTGACGGTGTATTTTCTATGGACGGATTGGTGGCACCATTAGATAAAATATGTGATTTAGCAGACAAATACGATGCTTTGGTTATGGTAGATGAATGCCACGCAGCTGGTTTTATCGGCCCAACCGGAAAAGGAACACTCGAAGCTAAAAACGTAATGGGTCGCATTGACATTATTACCGGAACACTAGGAAAAGCACTAGGCGGAGCAATGGGCGGTTATACAACCGGAAAAAAAGAAATCATCGAAATGCTCAGACAACGTTCTAGACCTTATTTATTTTCAAATTCATTATCACCAGCAATCGTTGGAGCATCTTTGAAAGTATTTGAAATATTAAAACGAGACACTTCATTGAGAGATAAATTGGAATGGAACACCCAATATTTCAAAAAAGGAATAAAAGATGCCGGCTTTGATATCGTCGATGGAGACTCAGCTATCGTTCCGGTTATGTTATACGATGCGAAATTATCGCAAGTAATGGCAGACAAATTATTGGAAAAAGGCATTTATGTTATCGGATTTTTCTATCCTGTAGTGCCGAAAGACAAAGCACGAATCAGAGTTCAATTATCAGCTGCTCATAATCAAGATCATTTAGACAAAGCTATCCAAGCTTTCACAGAAGTTGGTAAAGAACTGAACATTATATAAGGAAGAAATAAGTGTTAAATAAAAAAATAATTAACATTTATTTGATTATTAAAAAATAGTGATGTATTTTTGTTGCTATATAGCATTTGTAAATTAGTAGTTATGAAACATTTCAACAAGTTATTTGTAGCTGCAGCCATGTTAGGAACAATGACAGCTGCACAAGCACAAACTGAAGACCAACCGTGGGCGGTTGGCGTTGGCATGAATGCTCTTGACGGAGGTCGTTCAAGTGTAGCCACAGGATTTGGTGACAGATTTGGACAATATTTCCAAACAGACAATTGGAGCATGCTCCCATCAGTATCCACATTAAACGTTCATCGTTATCTTGGTTCAAACCTATCATTTGGAGTTGTAGGATCTGTTAACAAAATGACTAAATTAGTCAATCCTATGATGCCAGAAGGCTTTGACAACATCGAATTAGATGGTGACGGAAACATCGAAAGTGCAGATTTCAACGGACAAAGAACTGTTGACGCTGTTGACATGATGTATTACGGCATCGATGCACAATTCAAATACAGCTTCGGCGGACTTATGAACTCAAAATGGTTTGACCCATCTATTCACGTTGGTGGTGGTTATGCTTTCTTAGGTAAAGCATCTTCAGGAAACGTAAATGGTGGTATCGGTTTAACTTTTTGGTTCTCTGAAAACATCGGTCTAAGCTTATCTTCGACATACAAATATCAATTTGAAGACGGACAAGAAGACTTGCACAGCTTTGAAAGAGGAAACGATTTCTCTGTGCCTTCTCACCTACAACACATGGCAGGATTTACTTTCCGTTTTGGAGGTAAAGACACTGACGGTGATGGTATCTTAGACAAATATGACGAATGTCCAGAATTACCAGGATTAGCTGAATTCAACGGATGTCCAGATACAGATGGTGACGGAATCATCGATACTGAAGACGACTGTCCATACGAAGCAGGGTTGCCAGAATTTAACGGGTGTCCTGATAGCGACGGTGATAGTGTACCAGATCACCAAGATGCTTGTCCTGAAGAAGCAGGTCCGGTTGAAAACAACGGATGCCCTTGGGGAGATGCTGACGAAGACGGCGTACTTGACAACGTAGATGAATGTCCTGAAGTTGCAGGTCCGGCTGAAAACAACGGATGTCCTTGGCCTGATGCTGACGGAGACGGTGTAGCAGACAATGTAGATGAATGTCCTGAAATTGCTGGTCCAGCTTCTAACAACGGATGCCCTGAAGTAGAAGAAAAACACATCAAAGAATTGAACGATTACGGTAAAACTATTTTGTTCAACACAGGAAAATCTACTTTCCAAGAGCAATCTTACAGTGTATTAAACGAAATGGCAAGAGTGATGAAACAGTTCCCAACTGCAAAATTTGCTATCGAAGGACACACTGACTCAACAGGAAGTGACAAAATCAACGACCCTCTTTCATTAGACAGAGCTAATGCCGTAAGAGATTACCTAATCACCCAAGGTGTTGAGGCAGATAGATTAACAGCAGAAGGTTATGGTTCAAAACGTCCAATCGACTCAAACAAAACTGTAGCTGGTAGAGCAAACAACCGTCGTACAGAAGTTAGACTTATCAAATAAGTTTAGTCACAAAACGATAATAAAAAGGCTGTCTATATTAGGCAGCCTTTCTTCATATATAGTCTCATTTTTTTTAAGGAAAAATTTTTACAAATATTTTTTTCATTCGACTTTGATAGCTTAATTTTGCTAACATCCTAAATAGGCAAAAAATTGCCTGTAATTAAAACCAATAAAAAATGAAAGAACTAACAAAAGAAGTTTATTTAGACTGGTACGAAAATATGCTCTTTTGGCGTAAGTTTGAAGACAAACTTGCCGCTTTATATATACAGCAAAAAGTAAGAGGTTTCTTACATTTATATAACGGACAAGAAGCCATACTTGCTGGATGCTTGCACGCCATGGATTTGTCGAAAGACAAAATGATTACTGCCTACCGCAATCACGTTCAACCGATAGGAATGGGCGTTGACCCAAAGAGAGTTATGGCAGAGCTATTAGGTAAAGCAACCGGAACCTCACAAGGATTAGGAGGTTCAATGCATATTTTCTCTAAAGAACACCGCTTTTTTGGAGGTCACGGAATTGTTGGAGGTCAAATTCCGGTTGGTGCCGGATTGGCATTTGCCGATAAATATAAAGGTAACGATGCAGTAACATTAACATTCTTTGGAGATGGAGCAGCAAGACAAGGTTCTTTGCACGAAGCATTTAATATGGCTATGCTATGGAAACTTCCAGTAATATTTATCTGTGAAAATAACGGCTATGCGATGGGTACATCCGTAGAAAGAACCGCCAACCACACAGATGTTTGGAAATTAGGTTTAGGATATGAAATGCCAAGTTACGCCGTAGATGCCATGAATCCGGTTAAAGTTGCTGAGGCAGTTTATGATGCGATTGAAAGAGCAAGAAAAGGCGAAGGTCCAACTTTCTTAGAAATGAAAACCTACAGATACAGAGGTCATTCTATGTCTGATGCACAACATTACCGCACCAAAGAAGAAGTCGAAGAATACAAAAAAATAGACCCAATCACTCAAGTTTTGGATGTAATCAAAGAAAACGATTGGGCAACCGACGAAGAAATTGAAAAAATAGATGAGCACGTTCGAGATTTAGTTAAAGATTGTGAGCAATTTGCAGAAGAGTCTCCATATCCAGACTTGAACGTGATGTATGACGTCGTTTATAAACAAGAAGATTATCCATTTTTACCACATAAATTATAAATTATGGCAGAAATCATTACAATGCCCCGCCTAAGCGACACAATGACCGAAGGAACGGTGGCAACATGGTTAAAAAAAGTTGGAGATAAAATTTCAGAAGGAGATATTCTGGCTGAAATCGAAACAGACAAAGCCACAATGGAGTTCGAATCATTTCAATCCGGCACGTTGTTATACATCGGTATTCAGGAAGGAGAATCCGCTCCGGTTGATAGTGTATTGGCAATTATAGGGAAAGAAGGTGAAGATTACAAACAGCTTTTAGCCAACAACACAGACGATTCTACCGAATCTAAACAAGAAGTAGCTGAAGTTTCTGAACCGAAAGAAAGCACAGAAGCATCTTCGGATATTCCAGAAGGCGTAGAAATCATCACGATGCCACGCCTTAGCGATACCATGACAGAAGGAACGGTAGCTTCGTGGCTAAAAAAAGTTGGGGATAAAATTTCAGAAGGAGATATTTTAGCCGAAATCGAAACAGATAAAGCCACTATGGAATTTGAATCGTTCTATTCTGGAACATTGCTACATATTGGTGTTCAAGAAGGCGAATCAGCTCCGGTTGACAATGTGTTAGCGATTATCGGTCCTGCAGGAACAGATGTTTCTGGAGTGGTTGCAAACGGAGGAAAACCCGCCACCGCTAAGAAACCCGAACAAAAGGAAGTTCAAGCACAGCCTTCAACAACGTCTGTTCAAAAAGAAGAAACCAACAATAACGAAAATACAGGACGCATCTTTGCTTCTCCTTTAGCTAAAAAAATCGCCGAAGAAAAAGGGGTTAATTTATCACAAATAAAAGGTTCTGGTGAAAATGGGCGTATTGTAAAAAATGATGTTGAAAACTTCAATCCAGCTAATAATGTAGCACAAGCAACAGAAAAATCAGCAGTTCAAACATTTGTTCCGGCAGGTGAAACAAACGCAGAAGAAGTGAAAAACTCTCAAATGCGTAAGACCATTGCCCGAAGATTGTCTGAATCGAAATATACTGCTCCGCATTATTATTTGACCATCGAAATTGATATGGATAACGCGATGGCTTCAAGAAAAACCATCAACAATTTACCAGATACCAAAGTATCTTTTAACGATATGGTGGTAAAAGCTTGTGCGATGGCATTGAAAAAACACCCGAAAGTAAATTCGCAATGGACAGATAACGCGACTATTATCAATCATCATGTGAATATTGGTGTGGCAGTTGCTGTAGAAGACGGATTGGTTGTACCGGTAGTGAACAGTACCGATTTGTTGAGTTTATCGCAAATAGGTTTGGCGGTGAAAGAATTAGCCGGAAAAGCTAAAAACAAAAAGTTACAACCGAAAGAAATGGAAGGTTCGACTTTCACGGTGTCTAATTTAGGAATGTTTGGCATCAAAGAATTCACTTCGATTATCAACCAACCAAACTCAGCTATTCTATCAGTAGGAGCTATCGTTGAAAAACCGGTTGTGAAAAATGGCCAAATTGTTGTAGGCAATACGATGACAGTAACTTTGGCTTGCGACCACCGAACTGTGGACGGAGCTACTGGAGCTGAGTTTTTACAAACACTCCGCAATTTTATCGAAAATCCGGTAACGATGTTGGCCTAATCAACATTTACCATAATAACAAACCACCTGTAAAATTCGATTTTACAGGTGGTTTTTGTTTAATATAACTTTGTTATTCCTTTACAATTTTCTTGATAACCTCTGTTTTATCTGTTTTTATTATCAAAAGATAAGTGCCGTTAGCCAGATTATCGATATTTTGTTGTGTTTCAAAACGATTGATTAATTCTGCTTTTACTAATCTTCCGGTTATATCATAGGTTTCAATCGACTGAATAATTTCTTCGGATGTAATGTTGATATAATCCTTAGTTGGATTTGGATAAACTTGAATTGATGATGACGCTTTCTCTTGGCTTTCTACATCAGCCGTTTCATCTCCGTGTAAACGCAGGATACCATTTCGAAAATAGCTATTATACTTAGTAAACTCTCCTACAAGTATAATTTTTTCATCAGGCTGAATTACGGCTCCGTAAACAATTCCTTGTGTATCAAACCCTACATCATCCAAAAAAGTCTCGTCTACACTACCGTCACTATTGAAACGACCTAAATTTCTTAAAGGACATCCAAAAAAACCTCCAACCAAAATTTTACCATCGGGTTGCACCTCAATCGCTCGAACTATATTAGCATAATCAGAAGAACTAAACCCTGTTCCGATATCGAACGACAAGATTTTTGGATTGCCCATTGTAAGTCGTAAAGGTTCCACCAACCAAAATTTTACCGTCAGATTGAGGAGTTATCACATGGATACTTGAATATTCGCTTAAGCCAGTACCTGTATTGAAAGTCGTATCAATAGAACCATCTGCATTGATGCGAACAATATCTCTTCGAGTATAGCCATCGTATGAAGTAAAGTTCCCGCCTACTAAAATTTTGTCATCCTATTGTATGGCAAGACAACGTGTAGTCGCTGTATTTACCGTTATACCATCTCCCACACCAAAAGACAAATCAATATTTCCAGGAGTTTGAGCATAAAATTCAGAATGCACAAAAAACAAAAATGCAATTACCGCAAGGATTCTAAATCGTGTTGTAAATAATTTTTTCATCAATAAGTATTTTAAAATTAAACCGCATTTGTTTTAACAAGCTGTTAAATATAATAAAATATTAAATTAAAATTTATTCAATACAGTATTTTATTTAATTATCCTCATTTAAATAAGGATTTTTAAGAAAGGCACCATGAATTACGAAGACAAAAACGAACAAAAAAGTGTTTAATTTTGTATATTTGTTGTTTGGATTATAACATATTTCAACTTTATTATTCACAATGAAAACCATACTCATCACTGGAACTAGCAGAGGAATTGGCTTAGAACTTTGTCAAATTTTAGCTCAAGATTCGTCCAATCAAGTCATCTCTTTATCTAGACAAATTTCAGACAAATTACAACAATTGCCCAATGTTCATTGCTATTCGGTAGATTTGACCCAACCAGAGTCTATCCGGTCTGTTTCAGCTATCATTCAAGAAAAATATCCACAAATCAACATCGTCATTCACAATGCTGGAGCGATTGTCAATAAACCTTTTACAGAAATAACCGCTCAAGAATTTGAACATGTGTACAAAGTAAACGTTTTCGGTGTGGTTGCCCTCAATCAAGCCATTTTACCGCAAATGTCAAGAGGAGGCCATGTCGTAACAATCAGTAGTATGGGCGGTATCCAAGGCAGCATGAAATTTCCAGGATTGTCTGCATATAGTTCGAGTAAAGGTGCTGTGATTACCTTGTCTGAATTATTAGCAGAAGAATACAAAGAGCAAGGCGTTGCTTTCAATGTTTTGGCGTTAGGTGCCGTACAAACCGAAATGCTTGAAGAAGCTTTTCCGGGGTATCAGGCACCACTCAATCCAAAGAATATGGCACAATATATTGCCGATTTTGCCTTAAACGGAAATAAATATTTCAACGGAAAAGTATTACAAGTATCTTCAACAACTCCTTAAATTTGATTACAGTTTTAAGCAAATATCTTCCAGAAAACAGCGTTGAGCCTGTTTTTGAGCTTATCAAAGCATATCATGTGCATTTGAAAATTGTCAATGAACGAGCAACTCGGCATGGTGATTACCGAAGAAACCCGGACGGAAGCCATCAAATCACTGTCAATGCGAGTTTGAACAAATATCGCTTTCTCATTACATTGGTTCACGAAATTGCTCACCTGGTGGCTTTTCAAAAATATGGAAGAAACATCAAACCACACGGAGAAGAATGGAAACATACTTTTAAATTACTTATGGTTCCTTTTTTAAACACGTTAATATTTCCGAAAGAAATCTTACCTGTAGTGGTCAATCATTTTAAAAATCCAGCAGCAAGTAGCGATACCGACGCAATGCTATCAATGGTTTTGCAACGATTTGAAGATAACGACCAAAAAATATTTTTAAATGACGTACCTTTGGGAGGGTACTTTATGTTGAACAACCAAAGGATATACCGCAAAGAAAGATTAATCGTCAAACGATTTGAATGTACAGAAATGCGAAGTGGTAGAAAATATGCCATCAAACCCAATGCAGTTGTATATCCAGTAAAAAGATAATTATGAATAAAAATTATTATGCTATTTTAATGGCAGGCGGCGTAGGTTCGAGGTTTTGGCCAGTTAGCACACCTGAATTTCCAAAACAATTCCACGATATGCTTGGAACAGGAAAAACCTTGATTCAAAAAACTTTTTCGAGATTAAGCCAAATCATTCCAAAAGAAAACATCCTGATTCTTTCTCATCTGAAATATAAAAATTTGATTTTGGAACAAATTCCTGATGTAGAAGAAAATCAAATTATCTTGGAGCCCGAAATGCGAAATACCGCTCCCTGTATTTTATACGCTTCGATGAAAATCAAAAAGATGAATCCAAACGCACTCACAGTTGTAGCTCCGAGCGACCATTGGATTGAAGACGAAGTACAGTTTGTTGCTAATTTGCAAAGAGCTTTTGATATTTGCGAACACGACAAAGTGATGATGACCTTTGGTATTTTGCCTACTTTCCCGAATACGGGCTACGGCTATATCGAATACAACAAACTCGATACCAGACAAGTAAAAAAAGTAGTACAGTTCAGAGAAAAACCCGATTATCAAACCGCAAGAAAATTTATTCAAAGTCGTAATTTCTTATGGAATTCGGGCATATTTATCTGGCAAAACAACACTATTTTGGAAGCATTTCAAACCTATCAACCTGAAATGTATGATTTATTTGCTCAAGGCGAATCGGTTTATGGCACTGCTGATGAAGCCGAATTTGTATCTGAAAATTACGGTAAATCTGAAAACATTTCTATTGATTATGCCATCATGGAACAGACCAAAAACGTCTTTGTAATGCAAGCCACTTTCGACTGGAACGATTTGGGCACATGGGGCTCATTGTACGACAAACTGCCAAAAGATGATAATGACAATGCGGTGATTAATGCACAGATTTTTACCGAAAATGGCACCAATAACATCATCCGAACCGACGGAAAAAAACTGGTTGTAATAGACAGTTTGAATGATTATATTGTAGTGGATAAAGAAGATGTTTTATTGATTTTCCCAAAAAGAAAAGAACAAGACATCAAAAAAATTGTTGGTAAAATTAATCCTTTATAAACATGAAAAATTGGATGTATCTTATCGGAATCGGAGCTGTATTAATGAGCTGTGAAAGCAAAAAAGAACACATTGAGAAAACCGCTGTGCCGAAATATGAACTCAATTTAACATCGGCTCAAAAGATTTTTGAATTGCCTGTACACTGTCTAAATATAGAATATCCGAACAAACTCGGACAAACGTTGGGCAGTGCTGAAGATTTGAAAACGCCCAAACAACTCCGACCAGTTTTTTATGGATGTTTTGATTGGCATTCGTCTGTTCATGGATATTGGTCAATTGTTAATTTGCTCAAACAATTCCCTGACTTAGACAAAAATCAAGAAGTAAGAAATTTACTAAACCTGCACATCACACCTGAAAATATAGCTACAGAAATAGCTTTTTTTATGGACGACAACAACCGCAACTTTGAGCGAACCTATGGCTGGGCGTGGTTGTTTAAATTGCAAGAAACTTTAAATAATTGGCAAGACAACGATGCACAAAAATGGGCAAAAACCCTGCAACCATTAACTGATTTGCTCATCGAACGTTACGAAGAATACCTGCCTAAATTGTACTATCCAATCCGGACGGGAACACACGACAACACTGCTTTTGGCTTGTCCTTATCGTTGGATTATGCACGAAGTTCTGGAAACAAATCTTTTGAAAGCTTGCTCACTGAACACGCTAAACGGCTGTACGCTAAAGATGAAAATTGTGCATTGTATTTTGAACCCAGCGGACACGATTTCTTATCGCCTTGTTTGGAAGAGGCTTATTTAATGAGTAAAATTTTGCCTAATGAAGATTATCAAAAATGGCTAAAAAACTTTTTACCAGATATTTTTTCAGAAGAATTTCAGATGATTCCCGCCAAAGTCTCCGACCGAACCGACGGTCATTTGGTTCATTTGGATGGATTGAATTTTAGTCGGGCTGCTTGCTTGTTTGGCATTGCACAAAAAATCCCTGAATTGAGTTACCTCAACGATTTGGCTTGGCAACATTTCAACGCTTCATTCGACAATATTTCTGATGATGACTACATGGGGAGCCACTGGCTCGGAACGTTTGCGTTATATGCTTTGCAGCATCAACCCTAACGACGACGCAAAAACGCAAAAACTGCATGAATCAATGCGGCTTTTTCTTTGTCATATTCATCTGTGATTATATCAATTGCTTGAGCGGTATCTTTGATAGAGACATCGGTTTGTGGTTCAATTTCCGAAAAATCTTTTTGGAAAATGCGGTATAAAAAATCAATATCCGAGAGGACTAATTTTTCAGAATTTTTATAATCGTGAAAGATTTTATTTTTGATAAAATCGATGTCGTATTCGGGCAAAGAGATTTTGGTGACATTTAATGCCGGCAACACCTCATCGTCGTCAAAAGTTTGACTAACGG
>DATGOD010000157.1:0-8155 GCA_035306305.1 Flavobacterium sp. | reverse complement strand
TGAATTTCTATGCGTATAATTCGGCACGATTTGAAGTGAAAAAAGAGAAACACAACGGCGTGAATCTCGAAATTTACTACCACAAAGGACACGAATATAATTTGGAGCGAATGATGGCAGGATTGAAACAATCGTTGGATTATTATTCAAAAAATTACAGTCCGTATCAGTTTGATCAAGCTCGTATTATCGAGTTTCCAAGAATAAACGGAACCTTTGCTCAAGCGTTTGCCAACACCATGCCTTTCTCGGAAGGAATTGGGTTTATTGCCAAAGTTGATGACGAAAACCCAGACGCAGTAGATTATCCTTTTTCGGTAACTTCACACGAAATGGCACATCAATGGTGGGCACATCAGGTAATCGGTGCCAATGTGAAAGGAGCTACATTGATGTCTGAATCAATGGCAGAATACAGCTCGCTGAAAGTCTTGGAAAATCGTTACGGTAAATCGCAAATGCACAAATTCTTGAAAGATGCTTTGGATAGCTATTTGAGCGGAAGAACTTTTGAATGGAAAAGCGAAAATCCGTTGATGTACAACGAAAATCAACAGTACATCCATTACAACAAAGGTTCGTTGGTGCTGTATGCTTTTAGCGACCTTTTGGGCGAAACGCAATTCAACCGAATCATGCAAGGTTATATCAAGGATGTCGCTTTCCAAGATGCTCCTTATACCACATCGATTGATTTTGTGGAACATCTCAGAGCAGGAACGCCGGATAGTTTGCAATATTTTATTACCGATATGTTTGAAACCATTACGTTATATGACAATAAAGTGGCGGAAACGAAAGTAACGGAATTACCCAATGGAAAATATCAGGTGGATATAGAATTTAATGTTGCCAAATATCGCTCTACCCCAGAGGGAGAAAGCGTTTACAAAGATGAGAACGGACATTTCCTCAGCTTTGGTGAAGACAAAGACAAAATAGAATCTTTGCCGTTGCAAGATTATGTGGAAATTGGAATCTTTGGCGAGAAAACAAAAAAAGGTAAATATGAACAAGACCACGAAATTTACCTGAAAAAATATTATATCGACCAGATAAACAATAAGGTTTCTATCACAGTTGATGAAAAACCTGTTGAGGTTGGTGTGGATCCATACAACAAACTTATTGATATCGATTCAAACGATAATCGTAAAAAGCCATAAGCTATACGCAATAGGTCATAAGCAAAAAAGCCGGACAGAAATGTCCGGCTTTTTTTGATAAAAAATCAAAAATATATTTACTGCTGAGCAGCGATTGCTTCTTTGATTTTTTCTTCTAATTCTTCTTGCAATTCAGGATTGTCTTTCAATAATGCTTTGACAGCATCTCTACCTTGTCCGAGTTTGGTATCGCCATAGCTAAACCAAGAACCAGCTTTTTTTACAATGTCAAAATCAACAGCCAAATCCAACACTTCCCCCGATTTTGAAATTCCTTCGCCATACATAATGTCGAATTCTGCCGTGCGGAAAGGAGGTGCAACTTTGTTTTTGATAACTTTCACTTTCGTTTTGTTACCAATCACATTTTCGCCGTCTTTGATTTGTGTCGATTTACGAATGTCCAATCGTACTGAAGCGTAAAATTTAAGTGCGTTACCACCCGTAGTTGTTTCTGGGTTTCCAAACATCACTCCGATTTTTTCTCTCAATTGGTTGATAAAGAAAACAGTACAGTTTGTTTTGCTGATGGTTGAAGTCAATTTTCTCAACGCTTGCGACATCAATCTGGCGTGTAATCCCATTTTTGAATCACCCATTTCACCTTCGATTTCGCTCTTTGGTGTTAGTGCAGCCACCGAGTCGATAACCACAATATCAATTGCTCCGGAACGAATCAAGTTTTCGGCAATTTCCAACGCTTGTTCTCCGTTATCGGGTTGAGAAATAATTAGGTTGTCAATATCTATACCCAATTTTTCTGCATAAAAGCGGTCAAAAGCATGCTCGGCATCAATAAATGCTGCTATTCCACCTGCTTTTTGTGCTTCGGCAATAGCGTGAAGCGTCAAAGTGGTTTTACCCGACGATTCAGGACCGTAAATTTCTATTATTCTACCTCTCGGATAACCAAAAACACCCAAAGCCAAATCAAGCCCCAAAGAGCCTGAAGGTATGGCGTCAACTTCTTCTACAGCTTTGTCTCCCATTTTCATAACGGTTCCTTTGCCGTAGGTTTTGTCTAATTTATCCAGCGTAAGCTGTAATGCTTTTAGTTTTGCGTCTTTTTCTGAACTCATTTTTATATAATTTGCTTTGTAAAGATAGTTATTATTTTTGTATCAGGCAACAAGGATATTAATAAGCCTTTTTGTCGCCCATTAATGCATTTTTTACGGTAAGAAAAATGATTTTTAAATCGAGTAGTAAAGACCAGTTTTCTATGTAAAATAGATCGTATTTGATTCGATTAACAATATCTCTTTTGCATTCGATTTCGCCTCTATATCCGTGTGTTTGTGCCATTCCTGTAATGCCGGGTTTTACAAAATGACGAACTTTGTATCGGTCAATATCTCCAGCATATTGGTTGGTAAAAGTGAGCATGTGTGGTCTTGGACCGCAAACCGACATATCGCCCAATAACACATTGAAAAACTGCGGCATTTCGTCTATACTGGTTTTACGTAGAAATTTTCCGAATCGGGTAATTCGGGCATCATTTTTTTGTGCTTGTAACACATCGGCGTCATCATTGACTACCATTGAGCGAAATTTGTAACATTCAAATTCTTCAAAATACAAACCGTTTCTTTTTTGTTTAAAAAATACTGGACCTTTTGATTCCAACTTGATAATAATCGCGATAATAGGAAACATCCATGACATCACAAAAATGATAATCGTCAAAGAAAACAAGATGTCAAAGGTGCGTTTGATAAACTTATTTGGATATAGTTCCAACGGCGTTCGATGTTCGGGAATAATCGGAATGTAGCCGTAATATTCAACTTTAGACGGGTTAGATAATATCTCTTTCTTGGATGGAATGTATTTGAGATTGATAAAATTGTTGTCGCAAAATAGAATGGCTTCATGAATTTGTTTGGAACTCATGTCTTTGAGCGAAAGGTATATTTCATCTGGTTTTTGCTTTTTGATGTAAGCTTGAAAATTGCTGTAATTGTCAATGTTTTCTATTTGTTTTACCAGATTATAACCATATTCTTTTTGGTAGTTGAACATGGTTGCCAATTCATTAGAAAGTGTGTCTTTGCCGATAATGATTACATTTCGTCGGTTTCCTTTAAAACGTTTTCTGAAAACTTTTAGACTTAAGAAAATACCATATTTGACCAATCCTATACATACCAGAGCACTACACAAAAACCAAAATGTTTGCTTTTGTGGTACATTGTCGAGAATGCCGAAATAAGCAAACACAAACAGTCCTAATAGTAAAAATTGAGCAAATAGTTTTCGGGCAATTTGCAAAAGTTTGGTGTATCGATAAACTTCGTAATACTTATTATAAACAGAGATAATGGTCCAGGCTAATACAGTAGGCAGAAACAAAATAAATATATTATCACTGTAGTTGGACAAAAAGTAGTTTATCCAAAACAATAACAGCAAAACATCCGCCACAATAGTTATCGGGCGCAAATATTTTGAATATCTACCAACAGATTTTTTAACCATTTATTGATTGTATTTAGAAAAATCTTTGTGCAAACCGTCTTTGAGTTCCTCTTCTGATAACGAAAGAAAGTAGTCAAATGTTTTCTTCATCCCGACTTTTCTTGAAACTTTCGGCTGCCAATTTAGTACTTTTTTTGCCAAACTAATATCCGGACAACGCTGTAGCGGATCATTTTCGGGGAGTTCTTTATGGATAATCGGCAAATCTTTCTGTGTTAATTGAAGTACTTCATCAGCAAAATATTTTATCGATATCTCTTCTGGATTTCCAATATTTACCGGCAGAGTATAATCTGAAAATAACAATTTATAAATACCATCAACTTGGTCGTCAATATAGCAAAATGAACGTGTTTGACTTCCATCTCCAAAAATAGTTAACGGTTCGCCACGCAAAGCTTGTCCAAAAAATGCAGGAATTACCCTTCCGTCATTCACCCGCATTCGAGGGCCATAAGTGTTGAAAATCCGAACAATTCGCGTTTCCAATCCATGTACCCGATGATACGCCATCGTGAGAGATTCCTGAAAACGTTTTGCTTCGTCATAAACGCCTCTTGGTCCGATAGTGCTTACATTGCCAAAATATTCTTCGGATTGTGGATGAACCAACGGGTCGCCATAAACTTCTGAGGTTGAAGCAATCAATATTCGGGCGTTTTTGGCTTTTGCCAGACCTAGCAAATTGTGCGTGCCTAAAGAACCTACTTTGAGCGTTTGGATCGGAATTTTTAGATAATCAATCGGACTTGCCGGCGAAGCAAAATGTAAAATATAATCCAAATCGTCAGGTACATGCACAAATTTAGAAACATCGTGATGATAAAAATCAAAATGTTCCAAATGAAATAAATGTTCGATATTTTTCAAGTTACCGGTAATCAGGTTGTCCATGCCGATGACCTTAAATCCTTCAGCAATAAATCTGTCGCATAAATGCGAACCCAAAAAACCTGCTGCTCCTGTGATGAGAACTGTTTTCATGTAAGCAAATTAACCCAACAAAGTTAGCTAATTTAAAGAGAAATATAAGGAGAAGTTTAAAAATAATATATTTCAGTTATTTCAATAAAATGACGAGAATAGATTTTTAAATATCATTCGTTTTTTATAATGTTGTATATTTGCAATTAACAACTAGTACAATTCTTGAATGGAAAGAATTATAAAAGAAGAAGGAAAATATCGTTATGTAGAGATTGGAGAAGGTACTCCAATCGTGATTTTGCACGGGTTGATGGGCGGTTTGAGTAACTTTGACGGTGTCGCAGATTATTTTCCGAAGAAAGACTACAAGGTAATTATGCCCGAGTTGCCGATATATACCTATAGCTTATTGAAAACAAATGTGAAAGCATTTGCCAAATTTGTTCATAGCTTTGTTCAATACAAAGGATTTGACGAAGTTATTTTATTAGGAAATTCGTTAGGAGGACACATTGCCTTAGTTACAGCAAAACTCCATCCAGAAATCACCAAAGCACTAATTTTGACAGGAAGCTCAGGGCTTTATGAGAAAGCCATGGGCGACACCTATCCGCGAAAAGGTGATTATGAATTTATCAAAAAGAAAGCACAAGAAGTGTTTTATGACCCAAAAGTAGCTACACAAGAAATCGTTGATGATGTGTTTGCAACGGTTAATGACCGCATGAAGTTAATCAAAACATTGACTATTGCCAAAAGTGCTATCAGACATAATATGGCAAAGGATTTACCTAAAATGAAAATACCTGTTTGTCTTATTTGGGGAAAAAATGACAATGTAACACCACCAGATGTTGCCGAAGAATTTCACGAGTTACTAACCGATTCAGACTTATATTGGATTGACAAATGTGGACATGCCGCTATGATGGAACATCCAGACGAATTCAACAAAATTATGGATGAATGGTTGACCAAACGAAAATTTTAAACTATGCAAATTAAACAAGCAGAATTCGTTGTAAGTAATTCAGAAGTAGCCAAATGCCCGAAAGAGCTGTTGCCGGAATATGCCTTTATTGGGCGTTCAAATGTAGGTAAAAGTTCGTTGATTAATATGCTGACTGGACAAAATAAACTGGCAAAAACATCATCAAAACCCGGAAAAACACAGTTGATTAATCATTTTAAGATTAATCAAAATTGGTTTTTGGTCGATTTGCCCGGATATGGATACGCAAAGGTTTCAAAAAAATCTAAACAAAAATTCCAGCAATTTATCACAGATTATTTTGAGCAAAGAGAACAACTGATTTCCGCTTTTGTATTGGTCGATATCCGACATGAACCACAAAAAATAGACCTTGAGTTTTTTGCCTATTTAGGAGAAAATAGCATTCCGTTTGCCATCATTTTTACCAAAGCAGACAAGTTGAGTAAAGCAAACATCAACAAAAACGTGACGGTTTATCAGAAAAAACTATTGGCAGATGTTTGGGAAGAAATGCCACCGTATTTTGTAACTTCGTCAGAAAGTGGTTTAGGGAAAGAAAATTTGCTCGAATATATCGAGCAAATTAATCAAACTTTGAGATAAAAATTATTTATACAACTCCATTTTATCGGCAAAATGATTGCAGTAATCTCTTAAATCATTCGCCATATTGGTTTCGTTGGTGGCACGCTCAAAAGTGTCTGCCATAGCAGTCAATGTTTGATGAAAAAACTGTTTCATTTCGTCCATCGGCATATCTTTTGTCCACAAATCAATGCGTAGTGTTTCTTGCGATTTATGATCCCAGATAGACAACAACATCGCCTTGGCAGTCTCGTTGTTTATGCCGCCATCTTCGGCTGTCCATCTAAGGATTTCCGGCACTTTGTTTTCGTCTAATTCTACGTTGATTTTAATTTCTGATTGGTGTGATTTACTCATTGTTTAGTAGGTTTGTAATTAGCATTATCAAAAATATCCTGATAATTGGTCTCGGATAATTCTTGCAAAGTTACAGGATTTTTTTTCATATAAGCCTTAACAATTTGCCAACCGATATACACGCCAACTTTTCCCGGCGATTCTTGGTCTAATTCTAAGTAAAATTTAGAAAAAGGAGCTTGCTGAATAAATCGTCCGTAAAGTTTTGGGTCAGTATCATAAAGGATTTTTTTCGATACAAAATACTCCCAAATTTGTTTTTCATTCGCTTTGCACCAATCTAATTGTTCTGGTGTATAACCAATTTTCAGGTAATCGCTTTTGTTCGGCAGTAACAAATCCATGCCATAGAGTATTTTTCCAGCATCGATAATTTGCGATAAAAACACACGGTCATTGGCAGATTTGATATGTTGATGCAAAAAATCATTTGCCAAATCCACCGGAATTTTTTCCGGTTCAAAATCAATTCGCATGTATTGGTCAAAAACTTGATAAAAACGATGGTCTTTGCCCAAATAATTATCCAAAGCCACGAAGCTAATTGAATCAGTATAAATCGCTCGATATGGCGTATCGACTTCGTTGATTAACGTAATCACTTTTTCCGGATTTTGTTCAGGATAATAATATTTGATATGTTGAAAAAGCAGTTTTAATTCGCTCTCAAGTTCTTTGGTATCAGTAAAATGCTTGTTTACTTCTTGGTTAAGTTCAATGAATAACGAATCGGTTTGTTTGCTTGTCCAATATTCCATCGGAACATTTTCTGGAAATAGATAAGGATAATTATTTTTTAATTCTGACAAATTTTTAGATTCCATAAACGCTTGGTCAAACCTAATCAACTCAACGTTTTGCGGGATTTTTTCAATCTCTTTTTCTACCGAAGACGACTGATTACAAGACCATATTAACGCACTCAGTGAGCAAATCAGCAATATTTTTTTCATAACTCTATAATTCAGCTTAAATTTATGCTTTCAAAAATACTCAAAATAATACATTTGCTTAATCTTTTATGGAAAAAACGAATCTCAAAATAGCAGAAACGATTGATTATATCGTGCATTGGTTGAAAGAATATGCCGAAAATTCGGGCACAAAAGGCTTCGTTGTCGGAATTTCGGGCGGCATCGATTCGGCATTGACTTCTACTTTATGTGCTGGAACCGGCTTGCCAACCCTGTGTGTGGAAATGCCGATTCATCAAGCAGAAAGTCAGGTTAATAGAGGGAAAGAACAGATTGATTTCTTACAATCCCGTTATGAAAATGTCAGTCGTGTTGAGGCGGACTTAACACAGGCTTATGACACCATGATTCATGCCTTGCCTGCGATTGCCGATGCGGCAAGATTGCAACTCACACAAGCCAATACCCGGGCGAGACTGAGAATGACTACTTTGTATTATTTTGCCGGAATACATCAGTTGCTGGTGGCAGGAACCGGAAATAAAGTAGAAGATTTTGGTGTAGGTTTTTATACAAAATATGGCGATGGCGGAGTAGATGTCAGCCCGATTGCCGATTTGATGAAATCGGAAGTAAGAACTTTGGCGGCTTATCTCAAAGTGCCGGAAAGCATACTAAACGCTGAGCCTACCGACGGATTATTTGGCGATGACCGAACAGACGAAGACCAG
>DATGOD010000156.1:0-4729 GCA_035306305.1 Flavobacterium sp. | reverse complement strand
CGAGAAATCGACATCAGTAAAATCAAGGCTTTCAGAAAGCAAAACGATTAATTTGTATTTTTATCGGACACTAGTGATTTTAAATCTATAAAAAAAGGATTACACAATCTACTTATCTCAAAAGGGAATATAGAATTTGCTTTAAAAAATTCGGAAGATTCTGTACTGAGCAAAGAAAAAGACAATCGGAATTATACATTTAGTGAAATTCATTTATTTCTCAAAAATATAGGTATAGTATAGTGAAAATTCTTAAAAGTGTTTTATAAAAAAGAAGAGATTGTTCAAAGTAGACAATCTCTTCTTAGCAGCAGACCGAGGAATCGAACCTCAACCAATCCCCAGGTTTCATAAAGGTTGGACTTTTACAAGAAATTTCAGTTTGGACAAGTCTGCTGGATGGGGTAGTCTGCCCACCAAAAAGAAATATCAAGTTTATAATAATTGAGAAAATTACCGTGAAGGTAAATCCTTCTTTGATTTTATTGAATAGCTTACTCATACGTTTTATTTTTTTATTTAAATAGTCACACACAAGGCCAACAATAACTTCTTGTATTAAGGTTTTAATCCAACTCTCTATTACACCAAGATTTTAAAGAACTTTTAGATTCGGTATTATCGAAATAGTGTTTTTTAAACAAAAAAAATAGTATTCAAATATAGCTATTTTTAGTTTGATAGTTCTACCAATTAATAATTTATGCTTCTTCCGCCTTCAGCTGTCTGGCATAAAATTCCTTTTTCTATGAAGTCTTTTCTTGTATTTCTTGCCTATGGCAGACACACAAATTATTCCCTGCAAAAATGCGGATAATAAATTATTAATCTCTGCGTCATTCTATTTTACAAAACGTATTATTCTTTTTTACAACAACTTATCTATGTCTATTCTTTTTGGGGTTTGGGGCGTTTATCGGATTTGGACGGTGTGAGCATTGTTTTTACTGTTTCGGGACTTAATTCCCTGCCGTCTTTATCTGTGAATGAATTTACAATGACTGCGACAATATTATTTATATTGCCGTCAATAATGGGTTTGCCGTTTGTAAATAGTTCTCTGTGCAGTTGGTAAAATATATCTACTAACTGATTGATGTTGCAATTTATTTTGAGTTTGTTAAATGGAATGCCGTTGGCATTCTTTTGCATTTGTGCTTTGGAAAATTCATCGGTTAAACGAATTAAATGCTGTATCTGGTCTATTTCCTTTTGGCATTGGTCGGAATAGTCGGGTAACTTTGGGTTAATGAAATCAATACTTGCCTGTTCATAATCGAATTTTTCTTTTGTCAAAAACATTATCTTGTCGGTGTAATCTGCCATACCATTTACTTTACTTTTTACTTCTCTGAATGAAAAATACCGCTCCTCACATTCCGCATTGATGTACTGCATTGGCGGTTTTATTTTTGTGTGTCTGTTCCTTAAAACCTCTAATTCTTTACGCTTACTTTCTATAATGGTATAACATTTTATCATTCGTCCACGCTTGGTAGTGCTGACAAATATTTCTTCGTTTTCTGAAATTAGTTTTTCAAACTTGTTTAGCCATTTAATGGGATTGGTTGTAAAATCGCAATGGTGGCTAAAAAACTCTGGTAGCTTTGCGTAAGGAAGTTTCAGAATTTTATTAATCAACTCTTGACAATAAGTATCATTATCTTTTACATTTTCTACCAAAATATCAAACAAAGCATTTTCCGATTGTTCTTTTAGAACTGCCGTTTGTTCGGGAAATTGAACGGTTTGTTTTATTTGATAGTTGTTTGGCATTTTTTATTTGGGTTGGGAAGTAGTTCATATTATTTGTTCCTACTTCCTTTTTATAGTATTTCAAACAAATCTTTTTCCGCTTTTCTGACTTTCTTTCGGTGTTGGGCAATATCATCTTTCGACCTGTACCCAACGGCTACCATTACGACTGCATTCAGATTTTTATTGTCTAATTGAAAGAAACGGTTTATATCTTCGGGTGTAAACCCCTCCATTGGACAGGTATCTATCTGTTGTTCTGCACAAGCCATCATGAGGTTTGAAACGGCCAAATAGGGTTGCCGTTCAAGCCAGGCGGTTTGTTCCGCAGGTGTTTTTTCGGAAACTTTGCTTTTGATGAAAGTGCCGTAGCTCTCAAGCGTTGTGTGCTCGAGCCCCTGTTCCGCAGATACAAGCTCAATATACTCGTCCACATAATCGTCATTATAGTTTTTGTAACTGCAAAAAATAAACAGGTGCGAACAGTCGGTAATCTGGCTTTGTTGCCAACAAAGGGGCTGTAACTGTTTTTTTATTTCGGGGTCTGAGACTATCAATACTTTGTACAGTTGCAAGCCGTACGAGGATGCGGACAGGCGTATGGCTTCTTTCAGGCAGGAAAGTTTTTCATCACTGATTTTTTTATCCGCATCAAATTTCTTTGTTGCATACCTCCATTTTAGATTATTCAATACTTGCATAGTTATATTTTGTAATTACACATTTTAAAAATTTCCTCAAATCCTATCTTTTTGTAAATGCCCAGCCCTAACATTGAAGATTGCAGATGAGCATTTACCAATCCGTTGCTTTTCGCTTCCTGTAGCAAGATGTGCATTACCGTTTCGGCAATGCCTTGTTTGCGGTATCTGTTCAACACTCCCAAACTGTGAATACCTATCTGACTGTCCTTAATAAAGGTTGCCACGCAACCGACCGTATTCTGGTTGTCGTTTATCAGATAAAAGGCAACTTCATCTTTTATTGCTTCAATGATTTTGGACGAAATGGAATAACCAAAACATTGCTGAAAAACAGCACTCCACAAAACGGCTTTTTCTGCGTTATTTACTTGGTCGAGAAACAAGCTGTGGTTTGACGGTTGTATATTGTAATTCTGCAAGTTAAGCGACATTCCTATTTGAATGGATTTGAGGCTTAATCCTAACTCCTCTGCTTCCTTATGCTCATCGCATTGTAGTACATTCCATTTTGTGAACGTGAGGTTTGTTGAGCATTGTTGCAATATATCTTTTACGGTTTCCGTCCCAATTTTCTCGCTTTCATTGTCCTGCCAAACCCTGTTTGGCCACTCCGAAAAATCTAACTCTACTATATTATAACTTCCCGACTTCCTGTAAGCCTTGAACGGCTCGGAAGCAAGCAACCATAATGATGTGAGATTATCTATATTTCGCTGTTTCATAATGTTGCTATATTTTTTGTTGTATATCTCAAGCTGATAAACATCCCTGTAAATATGCAGATTGCACCGATAATCTGATAGGTCTGCAATACATCTCCCATTATCAGCACTCCTGCCAAAATTCCGAAAAACGGACTTATGTTGCTGAAAATCGAGGTTTGAACCGCCGATAAATTCTTAATGCCTATCGAGGTAAGCAATGATGTGCCGAGCGTGGATAAAACGCCCAAATACAGGATTGCTATAACATAACCGTAATTTTCCAATCTATCCAAATCGGGCAATGTCTGATAGTTGATAAGCTCCCAACCCAAATACACCACTACTGACGATAGTACGGCAAATAGAACAAGATAATACGTAATACTGACAGGCGATATTTTGGCTACGCTCTTTTTCAGGAACACATAATAAAATACCATTGAGAGCAAGGAACAGAATATCAGAATATAACCTATTGCACTATCCGAAAATCCATTGAACGAACGAAAAGAAATATATGCTATTCCACCAAACGAAAGCAAAATCCCGAACTTCTGCAATCCTGTTGTTTTTTCTTTCAGCACTATTGCCGAAGCGATTGTAGTGAGAATTGGGATAAGGGAATAGATGATAGAAGCCTCCGAAGCGGTGATGTGTTTTATACCGAAATTCTGAAACAGAAAAAACGCAATAGGGTACAAAGTCGATAAAAAGAACAGCTTAACCTTTTGTTCGTTGCTTATTTTGTCAATTGTTATTACGCCTGTTTTCTTTAAAAGGAAGATAACAAGCATTGCAATAAGAAGCCTGTCGATAAGTACCGTAAAAGGCAAAGCGTATTTAAGCCCTGTTTTAAGCACTACATACGAAAAGCCGATGATGATTGCACTTGCAAGCAACGATACAACGGCTGTTATTTTTGTTCGCTCTGTTTTCATTTTACTGTATTGTGATTATTCAAAATCCGCTTTTCAAGAATGACATATGAAATCAAATCAACGGAATGTAAAATCTCGAATGGGTATTAATTTGTTGTTGAATGTTCATAGTTTTTCTTTAATACAGCTCTTGCACCAAGAAAAGTCAAAACGGCATAAGCAAAAAGCAACATCATAGTTTTGGATAATTCGTTGCCCGAACCCTAATATTATAAATGAAAACTCGGTAAGGAAAAATGCAATCTGCGACCATTTTTTTTGTACTTCGTCCTGAAATTCTTTTTTTACAATAGCGAATAGTGTAAACAGAAATGCAGTAATCTAAAGTATCGTTATCATTACCCACATTATGTTAAGTGCGTTTGGGAAAATGTCAATTACCGAACCCGAAAATTGTTTAATAAACCATTCGGGTACTTCAAAGCTCAATAGTTTTTCAAACCCCGAAACTCCCATTGTTATCAATATCAAAAGATAAAAGGGTAAATTTTTGATTTTGGAATATAAATTATTCATAGGATTAAAACTTAATTTGAAAGATTAATATATTCTTTGTTTTCATTTTGGCAAATGTACTGTCAATAACCTGATAGCTTCTATACATAGGTTGAGAGCGATATTATTTTTT
>DATGOD010000155.1:0-7968 GCA_035306305.1 Flavobacterium sp. | reverse complement strand
AATTCATACGAAATTTCACTGATAGACTTGCTTTCATCGTGGATACGTTCTTTAGCCACGTTAATGACTTTCGACTGAATATAATCCTGAGCAGACTTACCAGTCTCCTTTTTAATTAAGTCTCCAAAATAATTAGATGATAAATTCAAATGCTCTGCGAAATATTGCACCATTGGGAAGCCGATTTCTGTGGCTTTGTCCGATTTAAAATAATCGTTGAGTAAAATTTCAAATTCTGATAAAATATCAGAGTTTATATGCTCTCGTGTAATGAATTGACGGTCGTAAAAACGGTCGCAATAGTTTAAAAATAGCTCAATATTCGAGGTAATCAATTTTTTGCTGTGCTTATCTACATTCTGTTGTAACTCGAAATTGATTTTGGCAAAACAATCCATTACAATTTGCTTTTCCTTTTGAGAAATATGTAGGGCTTCGCTCGATTGATAATTAAAAAAACTGTAATCGTCCATCAATTTTGCTAATGGTGATCCCAACAACAAATCAGGATGAAATACCAATCCGTGTCCCATTGGTTGGTATTCATCTGTTTTATTCAAAACGTCTATCACTTGCCCGGGCGAGACAAATACCAAAGTACCTTCTTGATAATCATAGGTCTGTTTGCCGTATTTTAAATCACCACATTTTACGTCTTTCAAAAACACGCAATACAAGTCAAAATACATTTTGTTCCCCGTTCTTTTATCGGCTTTTGAAAAATCAATCACGTTTACCAATGGGTGAAATGTTTCGTGCTGATTAAATCGATTATAGTCGCTGACAGTTTTAAAATCTATATCCATTAAAGTCTGTTTTAGTTGTACAAAAATACTCAAAACCATTTTTTTAACCACTACGGATTAGCGCAATCAGTAATATTGGTAAGTCCATCCGTAATTGGTATAAGGAAGGTGACCAGAATAAGAGAGACATTTGCATTATAAATTTACAAAGATGAAAATGAAAAAGATAACACTAAACAACGAAGTAGAAATGCCGATTTTAGGATTTGGTGTTTTTCAAATTCCTGATAACGAAACTGAAAAAGCTGTTTTGGATGCTATTGAAACAGGTTATCGCTTAATAGATACTGCTGCTTCTTATAGAAATGAAAAGGCTGTTGGAAATGCAATCAAAAAAAGCGGCATTCCAAGAGAGGACTTGTTTATCACAACTAAGTTGTGGGTGCAAGATGCAGGATATGAAAAAACGAAAGGAGCTTTTCAAAAATCATTGGATTTATTACAGCTTGACTATTTAGACCTTTACCTCATTCATCAGCCTTTTGGTGATGTGTACGGTTCTTGGAAAGCAATGCAGGAATTATACAACGTAGGAAAAATAAAGGCCATTGGTGTAGCAAATTTCCAACCCGACAGAGTAATAGATTTAACGGTGAACAGCGGTTTCACACCAGCAGTTAATCAGATTGAAACTCATCCGTTTCATCAACAGCTTGAAACACAAAATTTCTTGCAAGACAATAATATTCAAATCCAATCTTGGGGGCCATTTGCAGAAGGGAAAAATAATATTTTTCAGAATGAAGTCTTAGCATCGATTGGAGCAAAATACAATAAATCAATTGCTCAGGTGATTTTAAGATGGCTCACCCAAAGAGGTGTGGTTGCTATTCCTAAATCGGTTCGCAAAGAAAGAATGGTCGAAAATTTCAATATCTTCGATTTTGAATTGACCAGTGCAGATATGGAGATGATAAAATCTTTAGACACAAAGACCAGTCAGTTTTTTGACCACAGGGATCCGAATATGGTTAAAGCGCTGAGTGAGTATAAGATTAGTTAATAACATCAAAAACTTTCAAAATGGACAGACGCTCAATTCTAAAAACAGCAGGACTTGCAGTAGTTGCAACAGCCCTAACCCCTTTCAATACATTTGCTCAACCAAATGCCAATTTGGCTAACAAAAAAAATAAGAAAGGAACATCCATAGGTAAAAGAAAACTTGGGGCTTCGCTTGAAGTATCAAGCATTGGTCTTGGTGTGCA
The DNA here is from genome assembly GCA_035306305.1 of Flavobacterium sp. GTDB lineage: Bacteria > Bacteroidota > Bacteroidia > Flavobacteriales > Flavobacteriaceae > Flavobacterium. The sequence goes on along the minus strand of DATGOD010000155.1, from coordinate 5,954 downwards.
GAATATGAGCCGAACCTATCAGACTACCATTCCCACACGTTCAGAAATGCACAATATCATTCGTACTGCCTATGACAACGGTGTTACATTTTTTGATGCAGCCGAAGCATACGGACCGTGGGAAGTGGAAAAGATATTGGGTGAAGGCGTTGCCTCATTCAGAAATGAAATTGTTATCGCTACCAAGTATGGTTGGAATATTGACCAAGAAACAGGAAGAAGATTAGCCGGATTAAATAGCAAACCCAACCACATCAAAAAAGTGGTTGAGAATATGTTGAAACGACTTAAAACAGATCGTATAGATTTACTTTACCAACATCGTGTTGACCCAGAAGTGCCGATTGAAGATGTGGTTGGAGCCATAAAAGATTTAATGCAAGAAGGAAAGGTGCTTCACTACGGACTTTCTGAACCAGGATTGCAAACCGTAAGGCGTGCACATAAAGAACATCCAGTTGCAGCCATTCAAAATGAACATTCACTTTTATATCACGGTTCGGATAAAGATGTTATTCCGCTTTGTGAAGAATTAGGTATTGGATTTGTGCCTTGGAGTCCGCTTGGAGTTGGATTTTTAACAGGTGCGATTGACGAAAATACACGTTTTGCCCAAGGCGATTTCCGCAGTCTTACAAACAGATTTTCTCCTGAAAATCTTCCTAAAAATATGGCACTTGTCAATCTCCTAAAAAAATGGAGCGTTGCAAAAGAAGCCACGCCTGCACAGATTTCTTTGGCTTGGTTGCTTGCTCAAAAACCTTTTATTGTACCCATTCCCGGCACAACACAAATGGCTCATATGCTGGAAAACTCCGCAGCAGCAAGTGTGAAATTTTCAGTAGCCGACTGGCAACAATTCAATCAAGAATTAAATGCAATTACTATAATTGGCGAAAGGCTTCCCGAATTTGTATTACAATTTTCAAAAGTGGAAGCACCACAAAAAAATTAAAAAATAGAAGATGATAAAAACAAGAATATTAGGAACACACGGTTTAGAAGTATCCGAATTAGGATTGGGCTGTATGGGCTTAACCTTTGGCTACGGAACAGCTACAGATGAAAAAACAGGTATTGAATTAATCAGAAAGGCCTATGATTTAGGAGTAACTTTCTTTGATACCGCAGAAGCATACAGCAAAGGTGGTAATGAAATTGTATTGGGCAAAGCCGTTAAATCTTTCAGGGAAAATATAGTATTGGCAACAAAGTTCGGCTTTAAAGACGGCGATCCAAATGCTGGATTAGATAGCTCTCCCAATAGAATTAGACAGGTAGTGGAAAACTCTTTACAATTTTTGCAAACGGATTATATCGATTTGTTATATCAGCACCGAGTTGACCCGGATGTTCCCATCGAAGATGTAGCAGGAACAATTAAAGATTTAATCAAAGAAGGTAAAGTAAAGCATTGGGGATTATCAGAAGCCGGAGTAGATATCATAAGAAAAGCACATTTTGAACAACCCGTCACGGCTTTGCAAAGCGAATATTCAATGTTTTATCGCGAACCTGAAAAGGAAATCATTCCATTATTGGAAGAATTAAGTATTGGTTTTGTTCCGTTCAGCCCATTAGGAAAAGGTTTTTTAACAGGTGCAATGACGAGTGAAACTAAATTTGAAAGTACCGATTTTAGAAACACGGTGCCACGTTTTTCAGAAGAAAACCGAAAGGCAAACCAAGCGTTGGTCGATTTGGTAAAACAAATTGCTACACAAAAACAAGCCACACCGGCACAAATTGCTTTAGCGTGGTTGTTGTCTCAAAAACCGTTTATTGCACCCATTCCGGGAACAACTAAAATACATCGTTTAGAAGAAAATATTGGTAGCACTTCTGTTGAGCTAACTCCTGATGATTTACAGCAAATAGAAACGGCTTTAAAAGAGATTGAAATTGTAGGAGAGAGATATTCGGGCAATTATAAAAATTTTGTAAATAAATAAAAATGGATTTTTCAAAACCAATTATATATCTTTTTTCTCTATTGCAAATGCTTTGTTTTACAGCTTGTGGGCAAGATAAAGACAATCCAATAACCCCAAAAGGTGATGTGCTAATTGTCTATCTATCCAGAACAAAAAATACGGAAACTGTCGCAAAAATTATTCAACAAAAAGTGGGTGGAGATTTAGTGGCTTTAGAATTAGTTAAACCATATCCAGAAAACTACAAAGAAATTGTTGCACAAGTGGATCGTGAAAATGAAGAAGGTTTTTTACCCGAATTAAAAACCAAAATCAATGATTTAAGGCGTTATAACACGATATTTATTGGTTTTCCCACTTGGGATATGCAAATGCCACCACCAATGAAAAGTTTCTTAACTAAAAATAATTTAAGCGGAAAAACGGTCATTCCATTTAACACCAATGCGGGTTACGGCGTTGGAAGCAGTTTTGAAACCGTTAATAAACTTTGTTCAAATGCAAACATTTTAGAGGGTTATTCTACCAAAGGTGGTATTGAACGAGATGGAATTTTATTTGTGATGGAAGGTGAAAAAGAAGTTGAAGTACAACAAGAAATTCAGAAATGGTTACGTAAAATTGGAATAATAAATTAAATGCCTATCGTATGAAAATAAGAAATAGAAATAATACACTCCTGCTGATTATCCTAACAATAATTGGTATTACAAATGTTACCAATGCACAACAGAAAGCAACATCAGAAAATGCTTTAAGCCCGAAAGAGCAAAGTATTATTTCTATTTCTGCATTCACAGCAAAAAGTGATTTGGAAGAACTGAAAACAACCTTAAATACAGGATTGGAAAATGGTCTTACGGTAAACGAAATAAAAGAAGTGCTTATACACTCGTATGCTTATTGCGGATTTCCACGCAGTATCAGAGGTTTGCAAACGTTTATGGAAGTATTGGACGAACGCAAAGCCAAAGGGATCAATGATAAAATTGGCAATGATGCTTCCAAAATCGATGAAACAAACGAAAAGTATGAGCGTGGTAAAAAGATTTTAGAAGAATTGACCCAAATGCCACAATCCGACACGCTCAAAGGCTATTCTGCTTTTGCCCCAACAATGGATACTTTTTTGAAAGAACATTTGTTTGCCGATATTTTTGAACGTGACGTATTAAACTATCAACAACGAGAATTAGTAACCATTTCTGTAATTGCAACAATTGGCGATGCAGAACCTATGTTGCGTTCGCATTTAACCATTTGCTTAAATGTTGGCTTAACATCCGAACAATTACAGCAGTTTGTTGGTGTGTTGAAATCAACCATCGGAAAAAAGGAAGCGAAATCAGCACAGAAAGTTTTAGATGAAGTACTCAAAACTTACAAATCAAATTAAACATAAACGCAATGAAAAAAATCTTAATATCCGTATTTACAGTTCTAATGTTCTTTGTTGCTAAAGCACAAAACAACAATCATCAATTGGTTATAAAAGAACAAGGCGTTTTTGCAGTTGGCGGTACTATTGTTAAAGCCGAAGGAACATATAATCCCAACAATCCTAAAACAGAAGGACAAACTTTACACGTTGACCACGCTACCGTAGAGTATCAAATACCGGACAATGCACGCCAATTGCCTTTGGTATTTTGGCACGGTTTCGGTCAAACTGCCCGAACTTGGCAAACGACTGCCGATGGACGTGAAGGATTTCAAACGCTGTTTTTACGTGATAACTATCCTGTTTATCTCATCGACCAACCACGTAGAGGTCAAGGAGGAAGAAGCCCACAGGAAACAACCATTCCAGCAACACCAAACGAACAGTATTGGTTGGGAATGTTTCGAATTGCTAAAGGAAATAACTATATGCCGAATGTCCAATTTGATAAAAGCCCTGAAACCTTAAATCAATTTTACAGACAAATCAGTCCTGATTTGGGAACCATAGATTTTGAAGTAAATACAGATGCGGTCTCAGCTTTGTTTGACAAAATTGGAAATGGAATTTTGGTAACCCATTCGCATAGTGGCGGACAAGGTTGGACAACAGCCATTAAAAACAAAAATGTCAAAGCAATTGTGTCTTATGAACCAGGAAGTGGTTTTGTGTTTCCTCAAGGGGAAGCTCCTTCTAGAATGGAAAGTGCGGGTGGTCCATTGGAAGCTATAAGCATTTCGAAAGAAGATTTTCTGAAACTTACCAAAATCCCAATCATCATTTATTATGGCGATTTTATCCCGGAAAAACCAACCGATTTTTATGGAACGGACAATTGGCGTACCCGTTTGGCAATGGCTAAATTATTCGTGGCAACCATCAATAAATATGGTGGCGATGCGCAAGTTGTTCATTTGCCAGAAATAGGAATTAAAGGCAATACACATTTCCCAATGTCAGATTTAAACAATAAAGAAATAGCAAAATTAATGGCTGATTGGTTAACCGAAAAAGGTTTAGATAAAAATTCAAATAGAGAAATTTCAATGGACGAAGAAATCAAAACACTTTCAAAAGCAAAGTGGCAATGGATGGCAGATAAAAATGTAGATAGTCTTTCAAATCTTTTTCACGAGAAAGCAAAATTTGTGCATATGGGTGGCACTTGGGGAACAGAACGAGAATTACAAGTTATAAAAAGTGGTAGCATTTGGTATAAAAAAGCCGATGTGCATAATGTTTCCGTAGAAATTTTTGAAAATACCGCCATTGTTTGGAATGAAATAACATTATTAGCAGTAGTTGGTACGAACGAAGTAAGCAATCGGTTTATGGTGACAGAAGTGTATCAAAAAAATGGTGACGATTGGAAATTGACCAACTTAACGTTCTCTAAACTGATGTAATCCAAATTAAATTTTAAAATGATGAATGCAATAAAAAAAATAATACTCACAATGTCGATAATATCCGTCTATACAGCAAATGCTCAATACCATCAAAAGGCAGAGCAAAACCCATTCTCATTGGTCTATGATGGAGCAATTACAGAAAATGTAAAAGGAAAAGTAAACATCCATCCTGTAACCTACAAACTGAACGGTATTGACATTGCAGCGAATGTTTATACACCTGCCAATTATGACGCTTCAAAAAAATATCCGGCAATAACCATTGCACATCCTAACGGTGGTATCAAAGAACAAACTGCCGGATTATATGCACAAAAATTGGCAGAAGCAGGTTACATTACCATTACAGCCGATGCGGCCTACCAAGGTGCAAGTGGCGGCGAACCTCGTCATACTGATAAACCTAAATTCCGTACCGAAGATATTAGCGGTATGGCTGATTTTATTTCACAATTTCCAGGAGTAGATGCTAATCGTTTAGGTGCTTTGGGCATTTGTGGTGGCGGTGGTTATACGTTAAAAGCTGTGCAATCGGATAAACGATTTAAAGTTGTTGCAACATTAAGTATGTTCAATTCGGGAGAAGTAAGACGTAATGGATTTATGAATTCTCAATTAAACACTATTCAAGAGCGATTAAAAAATGCTTCGGATGCTCGTAAACAAGAAGCTGATGGTGGTGAAATCCTTTATTCAGGTGTGGCAAGCATAACAGATGAAGAAATTGCAAAAACTTCAACCGATTTATATCGCGAAGGATATGAGTACTATTATAGAACGCATGCACATCCAAATTCAACTTTTCTTTACACCACAAGTAGTTTAATGGATTTAATGACTTGGGATGCAACCGACCAAATTGAGTTGATTAACCAACCTTTGCTAATGATTGCAGGAAGCAAAGCCGATACAAAGTATATGACAGACGAAGCTTTCGAAAAAGTAACCAATGCAAAGAATAAAGAGTTGTTTTTGATTGATGGTGCAACTCATATTCAAACCTATTGGAAACCTGAATATGTTGAACAAGCAGTAAATAAATTGGTAAGCTTTTATCAAACAAACCTTTAAAACTCAAACTAATGAAGTATCACTTAAACTATATTTTGCTGTTTGCAATTGTGTTTTTTGCAGCTTGCAACAACAATCAGAAAATGGAAGAAAAGA
>DATGOD010000154.1:0-17349 GCA_035306305.1 Flavobacterium sp. | reverse complement strand
CGGATAGCCCTCAGCATATTTATTGGTCAAAACAGAACCTGCCGCCTGCATAACCTGATTGCTCACAAAGTTCTCTGAAGCAATGAGTTCTAATCCTTGAATCTGACGTTCTTTCTCGTCTGCAATTAAGTCAAAAATTTCCTGATCGTGTTGCATGGTTTAATATTTCGTTAAAATGAATTCAAATTTACGAAATTGATTTGTAAAACAAGTCTTTAATAATATATTTGACTAAAATAAATGTAGAACCTTTTTTAAATCAATTTTTATATGATTATACATGCTAATAATCCAGAACTTAAATCCTGGATAGACGTAGAACCCAACAGCGATTTCCCTATTCAAAATATCCCTTTTGGGGTTTTTTTGACCAAAGATGATGTAATCACGATAGGTACACGAATCGGGAATCAAGCCATCGACTTGAGTGCTTTGCATCAATTAGGTTATTTTTCCGGTATTGATTTGCACGACGATGTTTTTTTGCAAGATTCTTTGAATGATTTTATCACATTAGGTAAAACGACATGGCGATTAGTCCGAAACAGAATTTCAGAAATTTTTCGCCACGACAATCCAGAATTGCGAGATAACGAATCGCAAAAAGCCGTTGTTTTGTTTCCGATTGAAGAAGTAGAAATGCAATTGCCAGTTATCATCGGCGATTACACCGATTTTTATTCCAGCAGAGAACATGCTACCAATGTTGGAAAACTTTTCAGAGACCCTGAAAACGCTTTGTTGCCCAACTGGTTACACATTCCGGTTGGTTATCACGGAAGAAGCTCTTCGATTGTACCATCGGGAGTAGCTGTTAAAAGACCTTTGGGACAAACCTTGCCAAAAGGTGAAAAACACCCTGTTTTTGGCCCTTCAAAAAGAGTAGATTTTGAGCTAGAAACCGCTTTTATCACTACCGATGCGAACAAACTTGGTGACAGAATATCGGTTGAGGAAGCCGAAGATTACATTTTCGGTATGGTATTGCTCAACGATTGGAGTGCTCGTGATATTCAATCATGGGAATATGTTCCGCTTGGTCCATTTTTGGCGAAAAACTTTGCTTCATCCATATCATGTTGGGTAGTAACTTTAGACGCATTAGAACCTTTCCGTTGTGAGAGCCCAAGCCAGGGAGAACCTAAACCGTTACCCTATTTACAACAAACCGGCAATCATGCTTTTGATATTAATCTCGAAGTGAGCATTCAACCAGAAAACGGAAATGATAGCACGATTTGCGTATCTAATTTCAAATATATGTATTGGACAATGAGCCAGCAATTGGCACATCACGCAGTGAATGGTTGTAAAATCAATGCAGGAGATTTGATGGGTTCTGGAACGATTTCTGGACAAACCGAAGATAGTTTTGGTTCATTACTCGAATTGACATGGGGCGGACAAAAACCGCTGGAACTTAATAATGGAGAAAAACGAACTTTCATTGAAGATAACGACACCATAATCATGCGTGGCTATTGCCAAAACGATCAAGTACGAATTGGCTTTGGAGAAGTTTCTTCCAAACTGCTTCCAGCTGATGCGTTTGTGAAATAATCCATAATGGTATTTTTAGACGAAAAGTCCGAAAAGGTTTAGTGATATAATCTTTTCGGATTTTTTTATACTTCACAAAAAAGCAATCAAAAACCATATAAACATCTAAAGCCAAAGTTTTATATATATTTGTATTGAATAAAATCTAAAAAATGAAAATAGCAAAATTACTTACCCCGATATTTCTTTTCTTCATTGTGGGGTGTGCAACTAAATTTTCTGAAAGTCAAAAAATCTCCTTGAAAAATCAGCTAAAAGAAATGGTTGAAACTGACCAAATTGCAGCCTATATTCCTCAAAGTAAATATAAAGATTACACAACTGAGCAATGGAACACGTTTAAAGATAGTGTTTTCACTTCTCATCAAAATGTTTTAGAAAATATTTATAAAAAATATGGGTTTTTAGGGTTTGATAAAGTAGATAAAGACGGTTCACAAAATTTTTGGATTTTAGTACAACATTGTGACGATTTCCCTGAATTTCAAAAAGATGTTTTAAAATCTATGAAACAAGAAGTAAAAAACAACAATGCCTCTCCGAGAAATTATGCTTATTTATATGACAGAGTACAAGTGAATTTAGGAGAAAAACAACTTTTCGGCACACAAGTCGATTATGAAATAATATCCGAAACAGTAAGAGCAACTCCAAAAAATGGACTTTTGAACTCTGAAAACATTGTCAGATTACGGCAAGAATATGAATTAGAACCTCTAAAAGATTACCTAAACGAAATGACTAAACTACATTATGAAATGAATCAATCGAATTACGAAAAAAACGGAATCAAGCCTTTCTTGTATGAATAATCAACTTGATTCCAGTGTCTTAATTATTTAACCCTCCGGATAAAATCCGCATTTATTTCGTTAAAATCGTGTACAATATGCGAAGCTCCTTCCAGATTTTGGTATTTAGAATTTTCGCTGATATATCCTACACAGAAAATTTTGGCAGCACAGGCAGCTTTCACTCCGCTGGTACTGTCTTCGATGATGATGCAATCGTCTTTGGCGTGTTTCGACAATGAGGCTGCGTGTAAAAATATCGTCGGGTCGGGTTTGGATTTCGGAAAATCTTCACCACTGACTTTATGCGAAAAATATTGGTCTAATTGAAAACGATTAAAAACACGAGAAATCGTACTTTTTGATGCCGACGAAGCCAAAATCAGTTCGATGTCGTTTTGATGTAAATCTTTAATCAATTTTTCTACGCCGGAAATCAAACTTAAATCGGGTTTGGTATCAAAAGCATCGTTGAACAAAGCTCTTTTACGCAACACTAAATCATTGACTTCTCCATCTACACCGAAAATATCTTTGATTTTTTGGTAAACATTTTTAGTAGAATTACCTGTAAAACTTGCATACAATTCGTCTGAAACATCGATTTTGAGCTCTTCAAAATGGCTGAAATAAGCATATTTATGCACGGGTTCGGTATCAACAATCACGCCGTCCATGTCAAAAATTACGGTTTTTACCATGATTTTTATGGCAAATATACGTCAATTCGTAGTGATACAGAATAAAAAGGTATTTTTATACGTTTTTTAAATAAGAGTTTTTTGTATTTTTATGCAATATAATTACCTTTAGTGAAAATTTAAACCATTAACACCATTGTAATGTTAGAAGAAAAGAATGACAACCTGCAAGAAATTGCAGAAGGAAATGAGCAGCCAATCAACAACGGATTTGATGCAATTGAATCGATTAACGAATCTAATGCCGAGCAAAGCGAAGAAATTGCTTTGGGAGAAAACGCATCTATAGAAAATTTAAATATTGATACTCTTTCTATGGAAGAGCTTGTTGATACGTTGAAAAAGCTGATGCAAAACCACAAGCCGATTCTTATTAAAGACGAAGCGGAAGAAATTAGAAAAAACTTTTATGACAAATATAACGATTGGGTAGAAAGCAAAAAAGAATCGTTTTTTAGTGAAAATCCGGATGCCGAAGAGCAAGATTTTCAAGCTGATTATCCAATAAAACAGAGCTTTGAAGAGGTTTATAACGATTATAAATCTGCCAGACAAAATCAATATAAATCTATTGAAAAACAGCTTAAAGACAATTTAAAAACTCGCGAAGAAATCATCGAAGAGTTAAAAGCACTCATCGACAATACCAGCAATTATAACGCTGCATTGAAAGATATTCAAGACATCAGAGAGCGTTGGAAAAACGCAGGTGCCATACCTCGCGATAAATACAATATTGTGTGGAATGATTTTCATTTCCACATGGAGCGTTTTTACGACCAACTGCATCTCGATAGAGAAGCCCGCGACTTAGATTTTAAATATAATCTGGAGCAAAAACAAAAGCTGATTGAACAAGCTCAAAATTTGCTCAACGAACCAAATATTCCGCAGGCTTTCAGAGAATTACAGCTTTTGCATCGAATTTGGAAAGAAGAAACCGGGCCGGTTGCCCGAGAAATCAGAGAAGAAGTTTGGCAGCAATTCAGCGACATTACCAAACAATTACACGACAAAAAAGATGCTTACGACGAACAATATAGAGAAAAAGAGAAGGAAAACCTCACGCAAAAACTCCATATTATCGATGAAATAAATCGTTTAGATTACAGCCAAAACAAATTACACAGTCATTGGCAAAAATCAATCAAAGCGATTAATGCGTTAAGAGACAAATTTTTCGGTATTGGTCGCGTTCCGCAAGAAAATAATCAAGAAGTTTGGGACAAATTTAAATCGGCTACTCGAAATTTCAATAAGCAAAAAAACGAGTTTTATAAAAACATCAAAAAGGAACAACATGAAAATTTAGTAAAAAAACAAGCATTGATTGCCAAAGCACACGAATTGAAAGATAGCGACGATTTTGAACGCATCACACCAATCATGGTACAAATTCAAGAAGATTGGAAAAAAATCGGTCACGTTCCAAGAAAAAATTCTGATAAAATCTGGAAAGATTTTAAGGAAACTTGCAACGCTTATTTCGACAGGCTTCACGCTGTGAGAAATCAAGAGATGAGTGCAGAAATGGACAACTTCAACAAGAAAAAAGATTTTTTGGAAGAACTAAAATCTTTTGAAATGACTGGTGATCACAACACCGATTTGGAAGCTATCAAACAACACATTGCTCATTGGAAAACACTTGGAAGAGTACCACATACGCGCCGACATATTGAAGGCAAATTTAATCGAATGTTGGATGATTTCTTTGACAAATTGAGCATGGGTAAAAAAGAAGCCGAATTGGTCAAATTTACTAATCGAGTAGCCGCGATGGTAGAAGAAAAAGACCAAAAACGGATTCAAAAAGAATTTACATTTTTGCAACGCAAAGTTGATGAAGTACAGTCTGACATCATGCAATTGGAAAACAACATGATGTTTATCTCTGGTGCAGACAAAAACAATCCTTTGATGAAAGAAATCAATAAAAATATTGAGCGACACAAAGACGAGCTTAAACTGTGGAAAGAGAAACTCGATTACTTAAAAAATGTAAATAATGATTCTGAATAAACAAAACCGGGAAACCGGTTTTTCTATTTTAAAACCTTTGATAAGCGTTATTTTGCTTATTTTACTTTCTGGATGTTCGGCGGGCAGGACATTACCCAAACATTCAAACACAACAGTTTCAAGCAAAAATGCTCGACAAATTCAGCACGATTTTGCCCAACAATTAGGTGTAAGTCCAGACGAAATCACACGAATTGATTTGTACAGTTATATCAATGATTGGCTGGGTGTTAAATATCGTTATGGCGGAAATTCAAAATCGGGAATTGATTGCTCGGCTTTTACCGGAAATCTTTATCGGGAAATTTATCAAATCAATTTACCGAGAACCTCTGCGGACATGGCAAAAGAAATCAAATCCACAAGAAAAAGTAAGTTAAAGGAAGGCGATTTGGTCTTTTTCTCTTTCGGGAAAAAGCGGATTGATCATGTTGGTGTTTATTTAAAAAACGATCGCTTTGTTCATGCCTCTACGAGCAAAGGTGTCATCATATCTAAGCTTTCTGATCCGTGGTATGAAAAATATTTGGTCAAATATGGCTATATAAAATAAAAAAAACAGACCTTAAAAAATCTGTTTTTTTGCTGTATTTTCTTTGATAAGAAAAATAATTATTTTTTGAATTTTGCGTATTTGTTTTTGAATTTGTCAATACGTCCTGCAGTATCGATTAATTTAGATTTACCTGTGTAATACGGGTGCGATGTACGCGAAATCTCCATTTTACAAAGCGGGTATTCTACCCCATCAACTTCGATAGTTTCTTTTGTATCAACTGTTGATTTTGTAATAAAAATGTCATCATTTGACATATCTTTAAACGCTACTAATCTGTAATTTTCTGGATGAATACCTTTTCTCATGATAAAATGTTTTTAATCGTTATGGTTATCAATTGCCTCGAAGCTTTTATCTTTCAAAAAGGTGTAAGCAACGGATAACTTTTTAATTACTTCTTTTTTTAAATTATTTCAGACTGCAAATTTATAACTTTTTTCATTATCAGCAACTTATTGCTACTTATTTTTTACAAGTTAAAATTAGTTTTTATTCCTACGCTTATCCAACGCCCCGGCATTGGCAAAGCGCCGGCTTCATTGTAACGAGTATCAAAAACATTCTGCGCATCAACATAATACATCCAATTATTGTATTGATAACTCAATCTTAAATCTGTCAAAAAGTAATCTTTGTAACCTACTCGTTCATTAAATCTGTTAGCGATAGATGCAGACCAATTGTTCTTTGTATAATTAATCATGTTGATAATTTGATGTCTGAAACTTCGCACTCTATATTTGGACAAAATAGTTTCGTCTAAACTAATATTTGCATCTAAATAGGTATAAGTTAGTTTAAAATTCCAGTTTTTCCAATCATATCCAAAAGCCAGATTTCCGCCAAAAGTTTGTAATTTTCCAATATTATTTGCTTGAAAAGGTTCGTCTTCATACAAACGCGTCCAATCAATAAAATCGTAAATATTTCTTTGAAAAATATGCATTTTCAAAAACCAATTATCGTTTTTATGTTGGTAACCGGCTTCTAACTGATAAGCTTTTTCAGATAGCACATTTTCATTTCCGACATTTCCAACTTGGTTCAAATACAAATCGGTAAACGAAGGGATTCGCTGTCCTGAACCTGCACTAAATGTGATTTTGTCGTTGGCAGTAATAGCATAATTAGCGTCGATTCCCGGGAATATTTGCCAACCAAAAACCGTATTATAATTCACATAAGCTCCCACGGTAAACATCAGATTTTGAACACTATAATTTTTATATTCTGCAAACAATCCATAGTTATTTCGCTCATGTGTGCCCAGATTATTTGAATTAATTTGCTCATATCTCGCTTCGGTTCCCAAGCCGATTTCGCCTTTATGCATCACATAATTAGCATTAACCTCCGCATTAATCGCATTGGTATAATGCTGACTACGACCCGTCGAAATATCCTGTCTATTATATTGATAATCATCATAGTTATAACGGTAACCAATTTGCGGAATCAACCTCAACCTGTCATTGAGTTGATGTGTTGATTTGATGGCAACCATTGTTGTAGTAACGATTTCTTTGGCTTCTTTGTCGCCCGGAGCCGCATAAAAACCGTTGGCTCCAAATGAGCTACGCACCCATCCTGCTTGTGCATCAATTCGATTATTTTCGTTCCAAGCATATTCGCCAAGATAGAACAATTTGTTGTTATGAAAAGCCGTGTTATATTGGTAACCACTACCCGATTCGTGTGCTCCGAAGAATTGATGTTTCAGTTTTTCTTGCCCCAAAGCAAGTCCAAATTGTACGCCTCTGTTGTTATACATTTCGGAATTAGTTTCTTCTTTTCGAAAATTACTTCCCCCGAAAACATGAGCAAAAACCTGATTGTTATTCACTTGTTTGGTTACGATATTTACTGCTCCTGTTAATGCATTTACGCCATAAATTCGGGCTGCAGGACCTCGCAATATTTCAATGCGTTCAATAGCTTCGACGGGAACCGGTAAATTCAATGAATTGTGTGCCGTTTGTTGATCGATAATTTTCACTCCATTGAGCAATACCAGTGTTTGTTCAAAGCTCCCTCCGTCAATACTGATATCGGCTTGTGTCCCAAATCCGCCGCGTTGTTTGATATCTACTCCGTCGGCATAGTAAAGAATTTCGCTGAGTGTTTGAACCGGAAGTTTATCGATTTCATCAGCAGTGATAATTTGTACGTTTCGGCTTTGTTGCGAAATAGGTATTTGCAGTCGATTGCTTTGGATTACTATTTCGTCTAATTGTTGAAGACTGTCATTGGGCGATTGGGCATAGACGCACCCCGCCATAAACAATGTAAAGATTGTTGTTGGTTTCATTGGTTTATTTGTGTTTTTTTTGGTTAACACAAATGTAATTATTTATTCACAATGTCCAACAAAAAATCCCGAGAAATTCTCGGGACTATTTTTTGAAACACAAAACAGATTATTTTGTTGCTTCTTCTACTTCTTTAGCAGCTTCGTTAGCAGTTTCTTCTACTTCGTTAGCAGCCTCATTGATAGTTTCTCCTGCTTCGTTAGCAGCTTCGTTGATAGCTTCTCCTGCTTCGTTAGCAGTTTCGTTGATAGCTTCTCCTGCTTCGTTAGCAGTGTTTTCGATGTTTTCTTGAGCTTCGTTAGCAGCTTCTTCAGCTGATTTTTTAGTTTCAGTACAAGAAACGAATACTACAGATGCCAATACTACAGCTAAGCTTAAAACAATTTTTTTCATCTTTTTAATAATTAAATTGGTTATTAATTTCGAGGCAAATATATAAAAAATTATTATTCAATATAAAAATGCCTAATTTATTTTTCAGCGAATTTAATTTTTTTTTCGCTTATAAATCACATATTATCAGATTGTTTTACTTTTTCGGATTCGCACACCTCCCCATTTTGTTCGGCTAATTCTTGCTTTTTGGCAATAATATCCTTCTCCAAATCATCAAACTGTGTTCCTTTCCATTTCTTTGCTCCTGTTAAATAAGCTACCCGCCCAACTAAAAATCCAGCGATTGGCGAAGTCATTATTAAAAAGAATATAATAGCTAATGATTTGGTGGTTACTGCAAAATCGACAAAATACATACTTACTGCGATGAGAATAAATCCTATTCCTACTGTAGCTGCTTTTACTGTAACTGATAATCGGGCATAAAAATCGGGCATTTTGTATATTCCGATAGAGGCTATCAGTACAAATAAAGCACCTAATGTGCTAAAAATCATTATTAAAATATCAGTCATCTTTTTTTGAATTTTGAATATAAAAAGAAAGGGCAACAGTACTCAAAAATGCAATGAGTGCCAATATCATGGCTACGTCCAAAAATATAGAATTATCAACAATAACACTAAATACTAATATAAAGGCAACCCCGACGGTAATCAATAAATCTATGGCAACAATGCGATCGACAACTTGTGGTCCCTTCAAAAATCGCAACAAAATGAAGAACTGTGCCAAGCACAAAATCGGCATAATTATATATAGTAAATATTCTTGTACACTCATATCTATCTCAGTATTTCCAGTAATCTGTTCTCGGTTCTTCGTTTAAAGCTGTCTATAAATTTCTGTTTGTCTTTGATATACATCACATGTATATATATGAATTTTTTATCATCTGATATATGAATGACCAACGTTCCGGGAGTTAATGAAATCATGTTGCAAAGCATGGTAACTTCAAAATCGGTTTTGGCATTGGTTTCATATTTGATAATGCCCGGATTCATATTAAAATTCGGCGTCAACACATCCATCGTCACTTGAATATTGGCTTTGCACATATCGTATAAAAAATAAAGTATAAACACGATAATATTGGGCACTTTGTAGAAATACTCTGTTCCGCTATTGGCAGTGCGATTAATCATCCACAGAAGGAAAAAACCTAACCCAAAACCAAATGAAAAATTCGCATAGTTAAGCTCTCCTGTGAGGGCTACCCACACAAAGGTCAGCATAATATTGAGTAAAAAATTCTGTGTCATAATTACTTTTGATTTAAAACAGCATCGATATAAATCGATGGATTTTTGAGTTCATTGGCTGCTTGTCCGGCTATTTCAAAAATCGACGATGCACCTAATCCGATATACAAAGTTACTCCTGCGAGAAACAATATAGGAAAAATTAAGGCAAATTTGCCACTTTTTGAAAAATTTCCAAATCGGTCTATTTCTTCTGTCAGCGGTTTGGGTGAATCTTTCCAGAAAATCTCAGACCACATTCTGGCAATAACGAACAATGTAACAAAACTGGCGAACACCAAACTAGCCAATAAAAAATAATTTTCTTGAACAAACGATTCTTGAAACAAGTATATTTTTGACCAAAATCCGGATAATGGTGGAATCCCAACTAATGAAAATAAAACAATTGCTGCAACAAAAGAAAACAACGGATAATCTTTGAGCATACCTCCCAATCGATACATATCTACCGTGTCTCTGGCTTTATAAATCACGCCAATAATCATGAAAAGATTACTTTTCACAATCACATCGTGAATGAGATAGAAAATGGCCGCTGTAAAAGCTATTTCGGTATATAATCCTAAGCCAACAATGAGATAACCAATATGACAAACAATTAAATAGGACAAAATACGTCTGATATTTTTTTTGTTAATCGTTCCTAATGCTCCGGTAATCATCGTTATCCCTGCTAATGTTGCCATCAATGCGATGGTAAATTCATCTGGTGTAAAGATTACAGTAAATACTCTGAACAAGGCATAAACGCCCATCTTGGTCAACAATCCTCCAAAAATCGCAGCAATCGCAGATGGCGGTGTATGATAAGACGATGGGAGCCAAAAATATAATGGAAAAACCGCCGATTTAATTCCGAATCCGACAAAAAACAACAAGGCCGTAATAGAAACCAATCCCGTATTTTCTACCTGAGCAACTTTTAGGCTGATGTCTGCGATGTTTAGCGTGCCGGTAATTCCGTACAAAATTGCAATTGCTGTCAAAAATATAATCGAAGCCAACATGTTCATAGTCACGTATTTGATCGCTCCTTCCATTTGCATTTTTTTCCCGCCAACCGTCAATAATATAAACGACGAGATAATCACGACTTCAAACCAAACGTAAAGATTAAAAATATCGCCGGTCAAAAATGCTCCTAACAATCCCATTATAAGAAAATGAAAAGTAAAGAAATAACCATATTTAATTCGGCTGATATTAATCGCGGAAGTGGAATATATGCCAACCGCCCAAGCTACAGTTGCGGTGAGCAAAACCATTATGGCACTAAAAGTATCTGAAATAAAACTAATCCCGAACGGTGCTTCCCAGCCACCAACTTGCAACAACAAATGTTTGTTTTGAAGCGTTAGCCCAAATAATCTTATACACAATAAAAACGCAATGGTGTTGCCGGTTATGCTAATAAATTTTTGAGCTCTTACTTTTCCCCAAAAGAAGAGCAACAAAATTGCCGTAAACATGTGTACCAATATTGGCGCTAATATAAAGTTTGTTGTCATATATCTAAATCTTGAATATTTAGCGAATCCAAATCGTCCGAGCCAGTTGTGCTATATACTTTGTGCAGCAACACAATGGCAAACGCTGTGAGTGCAAAACTAATCACAATGGCTGTTAATATCAATGATTGCGGAATTGGGTCAGCATAAACATCAGTGAAAAATTTTTCGTCGGCAGCAATAATCGGCGCTTTTCCTTTGGTAATACCTCCTATCAAAAATATCAAGATATTTGCTCCATTTCCGATGAGCAGTAACCCCAACAACATGCGAACCATACTTCTTCTGAACATGAGGTAAATCCCTGAACCATATAATACGCCTACTAAAATAACTAATAATAACTCCATGTTTTTTTATACGTTTTCTGAAATAGTAAATAATATTGTCAAAACCACTCCAATCACGACCAGATAAACGCCCAAATCAAAAAATAATGCCGAGCCGACAGAGCCTATTACTTCTAATGATTCGGCAAACCAAAGCGCTGACAGAAAGTTTTCGCCTATCAAAACGGGCAATATCGCACTGATGAATGACAAAATCAGTCCTAATGGAATCAAGAAAAATGGGTCGCGTCTGAACAGTAATTTTGTACGCCGTGTGTTATAGGCAAATGAATGCAGAACGAAAGCAATCGAAGCAATCAATCCGCCCACGAATCCTCCTCCAGGCAAATAATGTCCTCGCAACAATACAAACACCGAAAACAGCAACAACAACGGCAACAAATAATTGGAAGCTGTTCGCAAAAAAGTATTTTGCAATTTCAATACACTTTTTCTTTCTAAATCATCTTTATCTTTCGCCATCTTGAATTTTATATTTTAAAATACTGAATACACCAACTGCTGCAATCGCCAATACAATGGTTTCTATCATGGTGTCAAATCCGCGATAATCTACCAAAATAACATTAACTACGTTTTTCCCTTTGGCTACCACATAGGCATTTTCGGCGTAAAAATTGGACACCGATTTGTCTGAAGGATATACTAATGCTTGCAACGTAAGCATCGACATTAGTATTCCAAAACAACCTGCAACAATCGCATCTCGAATAATTACTTTTCGGTTTGAATAGCCCAAAAAAGACGGTAATTTCGACAAAACCAATACGAATAAAACCACGGTTAATGTATCGATAACGAATTGTGTAATAGCAATATCAGGAGCTCCATAAAAAACAAAAATCATACAAATACAATATCCCACAACGCCAGTACCAAGAATAGCTGTGAGTCGTGAGCGAGTAATCATGATAAATGCAATCGCAATCAAAATAAGGACAAAAACGGTAAATTCATAAATCCTAAATGCTGATAATCCGTCTGTATTTACCTTTAAATCAACATCTGTAAACAATTTATATCCAACGATTAATGTTGTAAATGAAATAATCATCAATAGATATATCCTCAGATAGCCATTGTGAAAAAATCGGGTATAACGAAAGGCAAACTTTTTTATTCCGACAGCAATAGTGGTCATCACAGCTTTACTACTGTATTTCTCTAAGCTATGTAATTTTTCTTCAAGATTAGATTTGTTGGATATTTTTTTGAGGATAAGCATATAGACCAAAAATGCCAAAAAGATAGTTACCAAACTTATCAACAAAACAGGACTGAAACCGTGCCACAAAGCCAAATGTTGTTCTACCGTTCTTTCCAAAGCACTTTTTGTTGCCGAAGCAATAATTCCTACATCAGCCAGAGATGGTAAAACGCCAAATGTTAAAGTCAATATACTCAGCAAAACAGGTGGTAACCACAAATAGAAATCAGGTGTGTGAATGTCTTTTTTCTGATGACTTAACGAACCTAAAAAAGGCTTAAAACCGACCATAAAACCTGACGTCCCGATAAAAGCATTGGTCAGTAATAGCAAAGCCAAAAGAGCGTAAATTCCCCACGTATAAAACAAATTGCTACCAAAAACCGATTCGTAAAACAATTCTTTACTGATAAATCCAAATGTAAGCGGTATTCCGGCACTTGACAAAGCCGCGATAAATACAGCAATCGCGACAAAAGGCATCACTTTTCCCATTCCGGAAATCAACCTAATATCTCGGGTATGCACCGCATGATCAACGATTCCGGTAGATAGAAAAAACGTGGCTTTATACAAAGCATGAACTAGGATAAAAGTAACCGCAGCAAACAAGGCTGTTTCTGTCCCGATTCCAATAAAAAACACCAATAACCCTAAAGCAGAAATAGTCGAATAGGCTAAAATCCCTTTCATATCTCGCTTAAACAAACTGATATACGCCGCCACCGACATCGTCATTCCTCCAACAATCATCAACGTGCCGTTCCAAACCCAGCCGTCGCTCAATATTGGCGAAAATCTGGCTAAAATATATATCCCTGCTTTAACCATCGTCGCCGAATGCAAATAGGCAGAAACCGGCGTTGGTGCTTTCATCGCTCCCGGAAGCCAAAAATGAAAAGGAAACTGTGCCGATTTGGTAAACGCTCCAACAAACATCAGTCCAATAATCATGTAATAATACTGACTTTCAATCAAATCAGTAGAATGATTGAGCAATTCTGTAATGGAATAAGTTCCTGCTACCGTTCCTATTAAAACAAAAGAAACCAACAGAAAAAATCCGCCCAAACCAGTAAGCGACAACGCCCACATGGCACTATTTCGCGATTCTTCTTCTTCATTATTAAATCCAATCAGAAAAAAAGAACTGATGCTCGTGAGTTCCCAAAAGATGAACAACGTAATGATATTATCTGACAAAACCACGCCAAGCATGGCTCCCATAAACATCGTTAAATAGCTGTAAAACCTATATAACAACGGATTCCCTTTTAAATAAGACGACGAATATAGATAAACCAATGTCCCTATTCCGGTAATCAACAAAGCAAAAAGCAATGATAATCCGTCAATTTTAAAATCTAAAGAAATACCCAATTGCGGAATCCAGCTGTTACTGAAAAACACTGTTTTTTTACCATCACTAACAATAGGTAAAAAACTTAAAAAATAAGCAAATAAACCTAAAGGCAGTACCGAGATAATTCGATAAAACTTTGATTGCGAAAACCGCTTTGTCAACAACAAAGCAAAGGCAATGATAAAAACTAATAAAAGTGGAAATAGCATATATTTGGTTCTATTCTAGAGAATTATTTATTTATAGCTTATAACCCAACAAAAATATGAAAAAATATGAAATTTCGATGTAATTCGTCGTTCAAAAAAAAGCTTTTTTTTACTATTTTCAATTTGTCTCATCTCATTTCTTTTGACTAATTTTGAAAAACAAGCTATACCTATGAAAATTCTACACACGGCTGATTGGCATCTTGGAAAAAAACTGGATTATTTTTCGCGCTTAGACGAGCAAATACTCGTGATGAACGAAATCGTGGAAATTGCCAACGCCCAACAAGTGGACGCCGTGATGGTAGCCGGTGATTTATTCGACAATTTTAATCCGAGTACCGAAGCGGTGGAATTGTTCTACAAAACCCTGAAACAACTTTCCAACAACGGCAAACGTCCTGTGATTGCGATTGCCGGCAACCACGATTCGCCCAATTTAATCAACGCACCCGATCCTTTGGCACGCGAATGCGGTATTGTGCTTATCGGACATCCGCAGGCAAAAATTCAACCTTTTGCGTTGAAGGATTTTGCCATTTCGAAATCAGTGGAAGGATTTTTGGAAATTCAGTTTAATCACCTCGAAGAACCGCTGCGGATTTTGCACACCGCTTATGCCAACGAAATTCGCTTAAAACAATATTTTGGCGAAAACAAAGAAGAAGCGTTGAATGAAGTTTTGGCTGAAAAATGGAACACTTTGGCAACGGAATATTGCGATGCAACCGGCGTGAATATCCTCACGACGCATTTGTATATGAACAAACGCGGCACCGATTTTCTGGACGAACCCGAAGGTGAAAAACCATTAAAAATAGGCAACGCCGACATGATTTTTTCTGATGCCATTCCGCCTCAAATTCAATACACCGCTTTGGGACATTTGCACAGTTTTAAAAACATTGGCACCGCCGAAAAACCGGTTGTTTACAGCTCCTCCCCTTTGTGTTACAGCTTTTCCGAAGCCGGACAAACCAAATATGTTTCCATCGTTACGGCGTTTCCAAATCAGCCGGTTAGTTACGAAAAAATCGCTTTGACGCACGGGAAACCGTTGGTTCGCAAAATCTTTCTTTCTGTTGATGAAGCCGTAAATTGGTTAATGGAAAACCCAAACACATTGGTAGAATTGACATTGGAAGCCGAAACGTTTCTAAAAGCCGACGAACGCAAATTGTTGTACCAAACACACAACGGAATCATTCATTTAATTCCAAAAGTGAAACAGCAAAAAACAACCGAAAATGTTACAGAAACCATCGATTTAAACCAAAATATGCAGGATTTATTCCGCGATTATTTCAAATCGAAAAATGGAAATCAGCAACCCAACGACGAATTAATGGATTTGTTTAACGAAATTTTAAACGCACAAAAATGATTCCTGAAAAACTCATCATCGAAGGAATTTATTCCTATCAAGAACGCCAAATCATTGACTTTTCGGACTTGACTTCCGTTGGTTTGTTCGGAATTTTTGGTGCGGTTGGTTCCGGAAAATCATCTATTTTAGAAGCGATTTCGTATGCACTTTACGGAGAAACAGAACGCTTGAATGCGCGCGACAAACGCACGTATAATATGATGAATTTGAAATCGAATCGTTCGTATATCGAATTTGATTTCTACAATTTTGAAGACCGACTTTTCAGAGCCACGCGCGAATTTAAACGCAATTCCAAGAATTTTGAAGACGTAAAATCGCCGTCAGTGGTGTTTTATGAGTTCAAAAACGAAACCTGGATTCCGTTGGAACATGCCGATACCGAAAAAATCATTGGGCTGAGTTATACCAATTTCAAACGCACCATCATCATTCCGCAAGGACAATTCAAGGAATTTTTGGAGTTGGGCGAAACCGATCGCACACGAATGATGAAAGAAATTTTTGGTTTAGAAAGATACGATTTGCAAGACAATGTAGCGCGTTTAAACAAAAAAAATCAATCGTTTTTAGACCAATTACAAGGCAAATTATCGGGTTTTGAATCAGTTTCAGAAGAACAAATCAATCTGTTAAAAGAGCAATTAATTCAGGAAAAAGAAACTTTTGCCCAAGCACAAAAAGAACATGCCAAAAACAACGAAACATTTCAGCAGTTAAAAAACATCAAAGCCGAAACCGAAACGTTAAACGCAAAAAAAACAGCTTTGACCGAGTTGAAAGTTCAGGAAAATGCAATGAAACAATTGCAGGAAAACCTGAATCTATACGAGCGAACGCATCGGGCATTTTTTCAATTGTTGAATGATTTGGAAAAAGTTCAAAACGAACACAAAAACAAATCAACCGAAACCCAAAACCAACAAGAAAAACTACGTGATTTAGAACTAAAATTAACTTCTTTAGAACAAAATCTGACTGAAATCAAACCACAATTTGATGTTTTAGAGCAAAAAAAATCTGAAGAACGCGACTTGCTTTTAATCGCCAATATCTTAAAATTCAGTAACGAAATTGCCGTTTTAAAAGAGCGCACCAAAAACGGATTGGCAAAAGTAGAAGAAGTCGAAGCCAAAGAAAAATCGTTGGTTGAAAACATCAAAGAATTAACCGCAAAAAACGAAGAATTAAACTCAAAACGCATTGATTCACAATTATTAATTCAAGTTGGAAATTGGTTTAATCAAGCAGAAAATTTACAAAAACAATCGATAAATCAATTAGAAAAAATCTCGGAAAAAGAAAAAGATATTGCTTCAATTAACAAGGAAATACTTGCGTTGCATCACGGTTTTGATTCGATGGAAACCTTATTAAAAACCACTTCGGAACGCATTGAAAACCAACGAAAAGCACTTGACGAAAAAAGAAAACATTTAGAACTTCAACAGCAAATTGCACATTATGCACATGCCTTGCATCACGGCGAAGCTTGTCCGTTGTGCGGTGCATTGGAACATCCGAATATTGTTGAAACCGCCGATGTTTCTTCGGATTTAGCCAACGTTTTGGAAAAGTTGAAACAACTGGATTTTGAAACTTCGGAAATGCAAAAATTGCAACGAAATTGGGAACAATTATCCACAAAAAAGCAATTTTTAATCGAGCAATTACAAGCTGAAAAACAAAGCTTTTCGAAACTTCAATCGCAAATAAATA
>DATGOD010000153.1:0-22722 GCA_035306305.1 Flavobacterium sp. | reverse complement strand
TTGCAACATTGGTGGCATTAAATTGTAGCTTATATTCTCTACATGGTTCAATGTTTTAGATAGCATGATACTAATTTTCTCTAACTCTTCTTTTTTAATTGAACCTTCATTTTGTTCTGTTAACCGGGTTACGTGGTACTGCAATGCATTTAAATCCCCACTTACCTCATCGTGCAAATCCGCTGCAATACGCTTGCGTTCCATTCGTTCAGCTTCAAAGGTGGCACTCATAAGAGTTCTTGATTCTTTTTGCTTCATTATGTATGTTCTTTTGTTGTGAAGCACCATTACCAGTAAAACTGTGATGACACTAAACAACATAATGGCAGTTACAATCCAGAAGAAAATCTTTAAGCCGGTTTCATTTTCCATACGCCGATAGTTAAAAGTATTCGTAAAATAAGTGTTGCCATTATATTGACAATAGCAAAATCATAAAAATACAAATTGCTGTTGAAAATAAAACTACCCATTAAAAACAAAGGCATAGTGACCAAGTAATAAATATAAAAAGCCGCTACAAAATAAAAGGTCGGATTTTGCCATAGATTTTGTATTTCATCACACCTGAACAAATCCCTTACCCACCAAAAAGAGCCCAACAAGACAAAGAATGTTAAGGGTATCATATTTATAGCTACGGTAATAAGTGAAGAGCTATTTATCCAATAAAATGAAATTCCATAGGTAACTGACAGTAAAGCAAAAAATAAAAGGAATATCGTTTTGAATCGGGGTTGAAACAGTTTAAAATAGAAATAAAAGATGGCTAAAAACTCTCCAAAGGAATATATTTGAAACCAATATAATATATCTTTTTTTAAAAGAAATATATCAATTCCCTCATATAAAGTAGATATAAAAGTAAGCCAGATAAAAGGAGTTATTGGTTCTTTAAAAATAAAAGCTCTTTTTTTGAAAAATAACATACCCAAGGGAAGTATTCCTGAAAAAAGAGCCGTATATAATAAAATAGAATACAAAATCAAGGTTTTATTAAAACACTGTTTTTTGGACAATGAGTAGGACAAGTAACCAATCTCTCAAGGATCACACCCTGCGTTATGTCCTCGCCGTTCTTATCTACACCTACCAACACAAGGTTATTTTTTCCTGTTACAGGATCTTCTCCATTATAAAAACGGATGCCGATACAATCATCCTGCCCCAAGATACGATTAATTTTGTTAATCCCCGCAAAGAAGGATTTAATTGCATCAGGATTGTTTTCCTGAAAAGTGTGCGTGTAACCAACTGCGTCGTCCAATGTAATTACCTCTCCGGTGTTGTTGTCAATTGTCATAATTAAAATTTTTAATAGTTAAGCAAACAAAGTTCTCTGATCCGAACATAAAAGTCAATAAGTAATTTTACTTATATTTTGCTTTTATGTTCAAAAGAAAGTACTCTTGTATTTTAAAAAATAATCATAGACAGTACAAATATAAACATTTTTGCTTATATTTGTGTTATGATTAAGCAATACGAAAAATACAAAGGTATCCATCCGGGAGTTATACTTGACAGAGAACTTAAGAAACGCTCTATCAAACAACGCCCTTTTGCGTTATCATTAAATGAGCATCCGCAAACGTTTAATGCAATTACTAAAGGAAAAAGAGGTATCAGCACAGCATTGGCATTGAAAATCGAACGGGAACTTGGTTTGGAAGAAGGAACTTTAGTTATCTTACAGGCATATTACGATATTCAAAAAACTAAAGAAAAGAACCTTCAGAGAACACCCAATCTATCTGTTCTTAGTAAATCTTTATTTTGGGATACCGATATTAATAATATAGATTGGAAACGTCAGCATCGGGCGGTTATACAACGTGTTTTTGAACGAGGAAATGAAACTGATAAAGAAGAAATCATTCGTTTTTATGGTCTTGAAAAAGTAAAACAGGCTTTGGAAAAATCCAAAGAAAGAAAACCCTATACAGTTTATCAACAAAATAAAACGACTGATTAGTTATGCTTCATTATAATACAGTCAATGACCTGTTAAGAAACTCATTGATTACCTTAATGATTTCGGAAGAATTCAGCCAGTTTCGTTTAGTTGGTGGAACTGCATTAAGTCTTCAGTTAGGACACCGTTTATCGGTGGATATCGATCTGTTCAGTGATTCGTCTTATGGCTCTATTGATTTTAATGCGATTGATAAATTTATAGAAAATACGTTTCCTTACCACCATTATTTCTCAAATCTTGAACCTGCAATGGGAAAATCTTACAGTATAGGTACAGACAAGGACAATGTTATCAAACTGGATGTTTTCTATACAGATGAGTTTATACAACCTCCGTTAATTGAAGATAATATAAGAATGGCTACAACTGAGGAAATTATTGCTATGAAAATGGATGTAATACAACGGGGTGGACGCAAAAAAGACTTTTGGGATTTGCACGAGTTGCTGCCACAATATCCACTTCATTTAATGCTGTCTTTACACCTGCAACGCTATCCTTATACACACGACGAAAAACTTATACTGGAAAACCTTATCAATTTTGACCTTGCCGATGATGATTTTGACCCTATATGCTTACGAGGTAAATATTGGGAATTCATCAAGGAGGATATTGTTGAGGTAGTAAAGAGATATAAAGCTTAGTCTTCATCTCTTTCAAAACATTCGTGAAGGATTAATTGAGTAAGCATACATAGAAAGTCCATAATTTGTTCAGCTTTTTCTTGGGTAACATCTATTCCATTTTCTTTTAGTATTTTCATCGCTTCTTCGATAGGGATTTTCTCTATTTTCTTTTCCATAGTTATTAAGTTCTAAATTTTATTCAAATTACGTTTTTTTAGAAATGTATATAAAAGAAGAAGAAGGATAAAATCCTCCTTCTTTAACTTTTTTCATCTCCGTCCATCAATTTTCGGATATCATCGTAACGGTAATACATCAGCCCACCAACCTTGGTGTAGGGCAATGTCCTGTTCAGTCGTAAGTTTTGAAGCGTACCTGCTGAAATTCCTAATATTTTTCTTACTTCATAGCTTTTCAGCCATTCCTTCTGGGCTTCGTCTGTTTTTTTGAAATGGAATCTGTTTCTTCTGATTTCTTCAAAAAGCTCTTTTTTAAAACTTTCCAAATCTTCCTTTGTGATAAGCTCTACTTTCATTTGCATTCGTTTTAGATTATTAAATATTGATGCAAATCAATCCAAAATAATTATAACATTAATGAAATTGGCACTCAGAGGTATTATTTGGCGTTCAAAGGTAGTTTGTGAAAAATTTATCTTTGAGAGGAAACCATTTTTAGTTTTAGGTTCTGCATATCCTCGCTCAATTTATGTTCTACCACTTTGGCATAGATTTGCGTTGTTCTGATAGAGGTATGTCCCAGCATTTTACTCACGGACTCAATTGGAACTCCATTGCTCAACGTAACCGTTGTAGCAAAAGTATGCCGTGCCAGATGAAAAGTTAGATTCTTTCTGATATTACAGATGTCAGCAATTTCTTTTAAATAAGCATTCATTCTTTGGTTGGATATAACAGGAAATAATCTTTCATTGGCAACAGCCGAAGGATGATTTTTGTATTTGTAAATGAGTTGAGTAGCTTGTGGCAACAAAGGAACTTTGACTAAAACATTGGTTTTCTCTCTTTTGGTCATCAGCCAGTCTTTTCCGTCAATGCCTTTGCAAATATGTTCATGAGAAAGTTTAGAAATATCAATATAGGCAAGTCCTGTATAACAACTAAACAAAAACATATCCAAAACCGATTGAAGACGTTCAATAGAAAATTTTTTCTTTTCAAGAACAGTCAATTCTTCTTTTGACAAATGACCTCTTTCCACTTTCTCAAAACGAAGTCTGTATTTAGAAAACGGGTCTTTTTCTAACCAATCCATTGTAACCGCCATATTAGCCAATTTTTTCAACCGTTCCAAATGTTTCATCACACCGTTATTGTTCATTGGTCGCTGATGGTCTGTAGGTTTATGATTGTGGAGAAAGTTTTCAAAATCCAGCATAAACTTATAATTCAGTTTCTCAAGATAAACATCTTCCTTTTTGTATTGTTTTCTAATAAACCTTTTCAGATACGACACAGTAGTAGTATAGTTTTTCAATGTACCCGGAGCAAGTCTTCCGGTTTCAACCTGCTTATGATATTCCGAGAGTTTTATCAAAGTCATTCCTTCCTCTTTATCTTCTCCAAGGTATAATGATTTAACAGCTTCCACGGTTACCTCTTGTCGCTGTTGAATTAATTGATGATAACAATCGGTAATCAACGAACGAACACGTTCAATGTGATTGTTAAGTTTTATAATATCATCATTTCTGCCTTTGGCTTTACCTTTAGATATATCCCAATTTTTAGGCAATACCTTTGTTTTTAGGGAAATTTCAGTTTTTCTGCCATTTACCGTAACTCTCGCAAATACAGCTCCCATATCATTTTTCTGTTGTTTAGTCACTCTGATGACAAAGTGAATACCAAAAGTGTTCATTGTTCTCATATCCATTCATTTTGTGTTTAACCATTATA
The DNA here is from genome assembly GCA_035306305.1 of Flavobacterium sp. GTDB lineage: Bacteria > Bacteroidota > Bacteroidia > Flavobacteriales > Flavobacteriaceae > Flavobacterium. The sequence goes on along the minus strand of DATGOD010000153.1, from coordinate 18,196 downwards.
CTTTGATACAGTTCACTAATTCCAATCATTAGTTGCTCATAAAAAAGAAGTCAAACGGCAATAAAAAGTGTTAAAATAAACGGTTTAATATTTTGATATACATTTACTTACACTCTTTTCCGTGAGCAAATTTAGAACATAAAATTTACTCACTTAATCGCTCACAGATACATTGATATAAATTGGGATATTTTGATATGAAATAAAACAATAAACCCGCAAATCCACAGAATTTGCGGGTTTATGACGTCACTTAGTGTAAGTGTTGTCGGGGTGGCAGGATTCGAACCTGCGACCTCCTGGTCCCAAACCAGGCGCGATGACCGGGCTACGCTACACCCCGTAGCTTTTGAGAGTGCAAATGTATATAAAAAAAATAACTCTGCAAATATTTTTTCGTTTTTTGAAAAAAGAATTTTTAAGTTGATGAATTAACCGTAAATTTGCTACCTCAAAATCATACTCTTAAAAAAATGAATATAGAACACGTAAAATGCTTAATTATAGGCTCAGGTCCTGCGGGATACACAGCCGCAATATATGCTGCTAGAGCCAATATGAATCCTGTATTATATCAAGGTATTCAACCAGGCGGACAGCTAACAACCACCAATGAAGTTGAAAATTTTCCGGGATACCCCGAAGGGGTTACTGGTCCTGAAATGATGATGCAACTTCAGTCACAAGCCAAAAGATTTAATGCTGATATCCGTGACGGATGGGCAACCAAGGTTGATTTTTCTGAACCTGTAAAAAAAATATGGATTAACGACAATATTGAAATCCACGCAGATACTGTAATTATCAGTACTGGGGCAACAGCCAAATATTTAGGTTTAGAGTCAGAGCAACATTATTTGGCACAAGGCGGAGGTGTTTCGGCATGTGCTGTATGTGATGGTTTCTTTTACCGCAAACAAGATGTTGTTATTGTAGGTGCTGGTGATAGTGCTTGCGAAGAAGCTCATTACTTGTCTCAATTGTGTAACAAAGTAACCATGCTTGTGCGTTCAGATCAATTTAGAGCGTCGAAAATTATGGAAGAACGCGTGAGAAAAACGCCAAATATCGAAATTTTGATGAATACAGAAACAGTTGAAATTTTGGGCGACGGACAAGTTGTAAATGGAGTTAAAGTATTGGATAAAAAGAATAACGAAGAAAAAACAATTCCTGCAACTGGATTTTTTGTAGCTATCGGCCATACACCAAACACCGAAATTTTCAAAGATTTTGTTGAAACAGATGAAACGGGTTATATCCTTACCCAAGGTAAAACGTCAAAAACAAATGTCGATGGGGTTTTTGCCTGTGGTGATGTACAAGATAGCGAATACCGACAAGCAGTAACGGCGGCAGGTTCGGGCTGTATTGCTGCCTTGGATGCCGAAAGATACCTTGCTAGTATTTCTTAATCAAAATCAATTTCAGAGGCAGCTTCGGCTGTCTTTTTTACTATGCTAAAAGTTCATGATTTATCTTTTCGATACGAGCAAAATAACATTCTTCAACAGGTAAATTTTTCTGTAGAACTAGGAAAAACCTTGGCTGTTATAGGCAAAAGTGGTAGCGGAAAATCAACCTTAATCAAACTGCTATACGGTTTGCTAGATGCCGATGAAGGAACTATTTATTGGAAAGATAAACAAATTCTTGGTCCTGCCTATCATTTGGTTCCTGGTATGGATTTTATGAAATACGTAGCACAAGATTTTGATCTTATGCCTTACACCACTTTACAAGAAAATATAGGGCATTTTTTGTCTAATTTTGATTTGCAACGCAAAAAAGAAAAAGTTAACGAGCTACTTGAATTGGTCGGATTAACTGATTTTTCAACCCGAAAAGTATCTACACTGAGTGGTGGACAAATGCAAAGAGCTGCGTTGGCAAAAGCGTTGGCAAGTCAGCCAGAAATTTTACTTTTGGACGAACCTTTTAGTCATTTAGATTTACCTCGAAAAACGGCGTTGAGTAGAGCTATTTTTAAATTTGCTAAAAGAAACCAAATTACAGTTATTTTCGTGAGTCATATTCCGGAAGAAGCTTTGCAATTTGCCGATGATATTTTAATCTTGGACGAAGGAAAAATGATTTTTAACGGAACTTCTACTGAGGCTTATCAAATTAAAAAAGATAACCGTATTGCACAATTGTTTGGTGAAATCAACCAGCTTTCTTCTGCTATAACCGATAGACTAAAAGCAATGGAGAACCTTTTTAGACCGCATGAACTTATTATTTCAGAAAACCATGGTATTCCGGCTATTGTGCAAGATTGTTACTTTATGGGCGATAGTTACCTGATCGAATTGTCTTGCGAAAATCAAACTATTTACGTGAAACATTCAGCAGAAATATCGCTGAACAAAAACGTGTATTTTGCTATTAAATAACTATTCGATTTTAAAAATAATCAATAGCGAATTAATAATATATTGAATACCGATTGCCATAACTAAAAATCCTACAATTCGAGAAACAGCTACAATTCCAGACGCTCCAAGCAATTGAGAGATATAATTACTGCTTCGGAGAACAATAAATATCGTTAAACAAGAAACCAAAATAGCTGAAATGATAATCAATCTGTCTAATGAATTGGGGTAATCTTGATACATGGCTATCAACAAAGACATCGCTCCCGGTCCAGCCATCATTGGGATTGCCAGCGGCGTCAATGAAATATCTGAACGATGTTGTGCGTCAGATGTAACTTTTTTGCTCACACCGCGTTGTTTTCCTGTGGCTCCCATTAATAATCCGTATGCCGACATACAGATAATCAATCCTCCTGCGATTCTTAATACATCTATTGAAATTCCGAAAAAATTCAAAATATATTTTCCTGCAAAAAAGGAAACTATCAGAATAATCAATACATTTATTGATGTCCACAAAGCTGTTCTATTCTTACTTCGTTTGCTGTCATTTTGCGTCAAACTGAGGAAAATAGGTACTGAGCCAATTGGATTCATAACCGAAAACAAAGCTCCGAAGGTAAACACAAACAAGTCCATAACCGCTGATTTATTTTTGTGCGAAATTAGAAAATGTAATTCGGTTGACAAAGTTTTATTACCTTTGATGTTTGCAATTTAAAGATAAAAAAATGATTTCATATTCTTTTCTTGATTTAGCCCACGTTACACAAAATAGCTCTTACACCGAAACCTTTGAAAAATCTGTACGTTCTGCACAATATGCAGAGGAATTTGGCTACCATCGATATTGGTTTGCCGAGCACCATAATATGGAAAGTGTTGCGAGTACGGCTACCCCTATTTTAATTGGACATATTGCCGGAAAAACCAACCGAATCCGTGTAGGGTCAGGCGGAGTGATGTTGCCTAATCACTCTCCTTTAATCGTTGCCGAAACCTTTGGTACATTGGCTTCATTATATCCGAACAGAATAGATTTAGGTTTGGGAAGAGCTCCCGGCACTGATACCAAAACAGCACAATATATTCGTTCTGATTTTTTTCAAAATGCCCAAAATTTTGATATCAGGCTGCAAGAATTACAGCGTTTTTTCTCTACAGAAAATCAACATTCAGATTTGAGAGCTATTCCGGCAGAAGGAACCAATGTGCCTATTTGGATATTAGGTTCGAGTACTGATAGTGCTTATGTGGCTTCTCGTTTTGGCTTGCCTTATGCATTTGCCAGTCATTTTGCACCGCAACAACTCGTTCATGCAATGGCTATTTATCAACAAAATTCTAAGGAATTTGGACACAAACCACATTCGATGGCTTGTTTTAATGTAATTATTGCCGACACAGAAGAAGAAGCTCAACGACTTTCAACTTCTTTTTACCGTATGTTTTTGGGGATTATTCGCAACGAGAGAAAACCTATGCAACCGCCAATTGATAGCATGGAAGGCTTGTGGAATCTGGAAGAAGAAGCGTATGTAAAACAAATGACGGCTTATTCGTTTATCGGGACAAAAGATTCGGTTAAAGACGATATTAAATATGTTATCAAAAAATTGCAATTGGACGAGGTGATTGTTTCATGTCCTATTTTTCATATCGAAGATAAATTAAAATCTATCCGATATTTTGCTGAGATAATGAATGAATAAATAACACTTTGATTTTTATAAGACAAAACCCTGCATTATTGCAAGAGAGGGGATGAGATAACCTGTTGTGCATTTTAAACAATTTGAAATAAAATGTACAAGGTGTATCATCTAATGTTTATTTTGGAATATTGCTGAGTAATTTTTTTAGATTTTTTTTCTTTTACAAAACAACCATCCATAGTCAATATGTTGGGGGATTGTTCAAAAATAATTTCTATCCATTTGTCTAATTCTTCTTTTTCTTGGATAAATAAATCAGGATTTTTATAATAATATTCGATAGCTGTTAATCTTGATGCGGGATTTTTGCTGTACATTAATTGGATTACTACCTCTTTGTCCAATTTGTCTTTCAATTCAATAAATAACGCTCTGTTACGCAATAAATTGTTAGAGAAACCACCTCTTCCTCCATAGAGAAGTCCAGATTCCGGAGACATATAATAAGAAATTTGTTCGTCGTTAATCCATTTTCGATTATAATCTTGTAGAGGTTTTTTTATTATATCATAATTATAATATTTTGGTTTAATCGCCATATCTCCAGTAACTTCAAATTGACCATTGTACCATTTTAAATATTTTTTCCTTTTTCTTTTTTTCTCTGGAAGTTCGGGTCTTAAAACGTAGCTAATTAACGAGCCTTTATAAAAATATAAATCACATCTTATACTGATATATCCACCAGAAGCATACCCTTGTTTTAGATGATAGTCAAATCCTAAATCAAATGTATCTCTTGCAGAAAAATATTTGTCCAATGCTTGAGGTGAATCAACCAACTCAACAATTTCTTTTATTAGTTTTTTGTCTTTTGCTTCCCAAAAAGGATTTTGAGCATATAAATTTCCAACTTGCAACATTAAAATCGCAATCAGAAACTTCCTCATTTTGTTTATATTTTTCACAATACACAAAATTATTTCATCTCCTGACACAATTCAATCAATACGCCGTTGGTAGTTTTGGGATGCAAAAAGGCAACTAATTTATTATCAGCACCTTTTTTGGGTGTTTCGTTTAAAACGGTAAATCCTTCATTTTTTAATCGGTTAATTTCTGCCACAATATCTTCCACATCAAAAGCAATATGATGAATACCTTCGCCTTTTTTTTCTATAAATTTGGCGATAGGCGAGTCTGGATTGGTAGCTTCGAGTAATTCAATTTTGTTAGGTCCGTTCATAAAAAACGACGTTTTCACGCCTTCGCTTTCCACTTCTTCTTCCTTGTATGCAGGTACTCCCAACAGTTTTTCAAATAAACTATTGGAGTGCTGTAAATCCTTTACCGCAATACCGATGTGTTCTATTTTTTTCATATTTCGTCTAATTAATTTTCAAAGATAAAAATATACTGTTTAAATTCGTAATTTTGCCGCATGGAAACAAACAGACAGAAGAAAATAAGTAAGCTTATTCAGCAAGAAATCATCGATATTTTACAAGGACAGGTACGTCAAAATGCCATTTCAAACCTTATTATATCGGTCTCAAAAGTATGGACAAGTACCGATTTGTCTATATCAAAAATATATATCAGCGTTTTTCCATCCGAAAAAAGTGGCGAAATCATCAATGCTGTAAACACAAATACGCCTTTAATCAAACATGATTTGGCTCAGCGTGTGAAAAATCAGTTGAGAAAAGTACCCGATTTACGTTTTTATATCGATGACAGTTTGGATTATATCGAAAAAATTGACGATGCTTTGAAAGGACAAGAAAATCCTATTGAAAATCCGGAACTTTTGCCACGAAGAAAAAAGAAATAAACCACATTGAAAACCATTTTTTACATAGCTCGCAGATATGCTTTTAGCCGTAACAAGGTCAAAGCAATCAATATCATCACCCTGATATCCAGTATCGGTATTGTGGTGGGAGCGATGGCTTTGTTTGTGGTTTTGTCGGTGTTTAGCGGACTCGAAAAGCACACTTTATCTTTTATCAACGATATTGATGCCGACTTGACGGTGAGTCCGTTAGAAGGAAAAAAAATCACGGTGGATAGCACACAATTCAATGCTGTCGCAGAGCTCGAAGGTGTTGAAGCAGTTTCGCGGGTGGTTGAAGAAAAGGTGGTTTTTGTGTATGGGGATAAACAACTCGTCGGAAATATCAAAGCGGTAGATGAAAATTATCCCAATATTATTCAAATCCAAAATTATCTGATTAGTGGCGATTGGTTAAGACCAGGAACTAATGAAGCGGTTTTGGGTAACTTGTTTGCACGGCAATTGTCTTTGTCGATGTATAGCAATGCTGCCAACGGAATTTTGCAAGTAATGGCGATGAAACCCGGCAAAGGTGCTATCACAATACCCAGCAGGGCGTATAACAGAATAGCACTTGCACCGGCAGATTTATATTTGTTTGATAATGCCGATTTGAATGCCAAATTTGTTTATACCGATTTACAATTAGGATTACAATTGTTAAGTATGATGCCTGATGAAGTAACTAAATTAGAGATTAAAACAAATCCTAATTATAATGAAAATCAAATTATTGAGGATATAAACGCTATTTTTAACGACCAAGTCGTCGTTCGCAATAAAATCCAAAATAACGAAAGCTTATACAAAATGTTACAAACAGAGCGATTGGCAGTGTATCTAATTTTTAGTTTAGTGATTGCCGTTACACTGTTTTGCTTAGCAGGAGCACTCATTATGATTGTTCTCGAAAAGAAAGATAATTTCCGTACACTTTCTGCTTTGGGGCTTACTAATTTTCAGCTCAAACGAATCATTTTGTGGCAAGGATTAATCCTTTCAGTCGGTGGAGCAATTCTTGGTTTAATCCTCGGATTTGCCGTAGTTTGGTCGCAACGGCGGTGGGAGTGGCTGATGGTTAATGAACAATTCCCTTATCCGGTAGAAATACAATCGAGCAATTTCTTGACAGTCATACTTACTTTGGTGGTTTTAGGTTTTGCCGCCTCGTTGTTTGCCGCCTCTCGAGTGAATAAAAATTGATGTATTTTATCTCCGTTGTTTGAAAAAATCTTGTAAAATAGCTTGAGATTCTTCGGATAAAACACCAGTAACGATTTCTGTTTTTGGATGCAATTGTAATCCGGCCGAAATATAACCACGTTTTTCGTCTGTAGCTCCAATAACAACTTTTGAAATCTGACTCCAATACAAAGCTCCGGCGCACATCACGCAAGGTTCAAGCGTAATGTACATCGTGCAATTTTTTAAATATTTACCGCCAATATGGTTAGCCGCAGCCGAAATAGCTTGTACTTCGGCATGTGCGGTAACATCAATGAGTTGTTCGGTCAGATTATGGGTTTTGGCAATTATTCGGTCTTGTGCCACAACAACGCAACCAACCGGAATTTCGCCCAATTCGTAGGCTTTTTCAGCTTCGGCTAATGCCAAACGCATATAATATTCATCATCTAAAATCATAGTAACGCATAATATTTACGCCAAAAATAAAACAATATTGTAAATTTGTCATTATTTTATTGCCAATGTCAAATATACTGTCAAAAATACAATCTCCTGAAGATGTTAAGAAATTAAAAACGAAAGAGTTACCTTTTTTAGCAGCTGAATTAAGGGATTTTATTATCGATATTGTTTCGACCAAAGAAGGTCATTTGGGAGCTAGCTTAGGCGTGGTCGAACTGACTATCGCCTTGCATTATGTATTTGATACGCCCAAAGATAAATTGATTTGGGATGTAGGTCATCAAGCTTATGGACATAAAATATTGACTGGACGACAAGATATTTTTTCTACTAATCGCCAAAAAGGTGGTATTTCTGGTTTTCCAAAACGTAGCGAATCCGACTATGATACTTTTGGTGTAGGACATTCATCTACGTCCATTTCGGCTTTGTTGGGAATGGCGATTGCTGCTAAACTTCAACAATCAAACAGACAACATATCGCTGTGATTGGAGATGCGTCGATTGTGAGCGGAATGGTTTTTGAAGCACTCAATCATGCCGGAGCGACAGATGTGAATATGCTTGTTATTCTCAACGATAATGCTATCGGAATCGATCCGAGTGTAGGAGCGTTAAAAGAGTATTTTTCGCAATTAAGTCAAACAGAATCAAAGAATAATATTTTTTCTGATGCGTTTAATTTTCATTATCACGGACCGGTTGATGGGCACGATATAGATTTGCTTGTAAACCAACTCAGCCAAATTAAAGCACAAAAAGGCTTACACTTTTTGCACATAAAAACGACCAAAGGAAAAGGGTTGAAATCGGCAGAGGAAAATCAAATCGTTTATCATGCACCGGGAAAATTCGACAAAAAAACAGGATTATTAGCCCAAAAAACAGCAACAGGTTATAGTAAATACCAAGATATTTTTGGATTGACATTGCTCGAATTAGCCGAAAAAAATGAGCAAATCATCGGAATTACTCCCGCAATGCCCACCGGAAGCTCCTTGAAATATATGATTGAAGCTTTTCCAGAACGTGCTTTCGATGTAGGCATTGCCGAGCAACATGCCGTAACGCTTTCTGCCGGTTTGGCAACCGAAGGTTTTATTCCGTTTTGTACCATTTATTCCACATTTTTGCAACGTGCTTATGACCAAATTATTCACGATGTAGCCTTGCAAAATCTGCCGGTGATTTTTTGTATTGACAGAGCAGGATTGGTTGGCGCCGATGGAGCTACACATCAAGGTGCCTTTGATATGGCTTATTTGAATGCGATTCCGAACATGCAAATTTTGGTTCCGAAAGACGCTTACGAGCTTAGAAATACTTTATATACCTTGCAACTCGGTATGGAAAATCCGGTGGCGGTTCGCTATCCGAGAGGCGAAAGCACCGTGAAAAATTGGAAAATGCCTTTCCGTAAACTTGATTTTAATCATGTCGAAAAATGTTTCTCGGGTATGAAAATTGCTGTATGTTGCACTGGAACATTGATTCAGCAAGTGTTGAAAGCAGTTGAAAATATGACTAATAACGATTTTTCAGTGTATCATTTTATACAGATAAAACCTTTGGATAAAAATTATATCACAGATTTGGTACGGCATTACAAAGCCATCATTACGGTGGAAGAAGGCAGTGTGATTGGTGGATTCGGCAGTAGAATCAGTCAGTTGGTGGCGGAAGAAAAAGTAAATGTTCCGGTATATAATTTAGGTATTCCAGATGAATTTATTGAACATGCTACCACCGATGAGCAACTCGAAATGTGTGGATTAGACGAAGTAAGTCTAAAAAATTATTTTCATAAAATATTGAATCAATTATAATGCGTAAACTTATATTTGCCTTCCTTTTTTCGATAGTATTAATACCGCAAAAAATATTTGCCCAGCAAGATAGTATCACAATTAATTATCAAGACAGGGTAAAGGATGTTTACTACAACGATTTCAAATTGTTTGACACCATTCGGTCTGTGAATGATACGCTTTATTTGGCTCCGATACTCGTTGAGCAAAAAGTGATTTTGCACGATTCGACTTCGGTGGCATTACAGGCAAAAGGCTATCGAAAAGTAACTTTGTCGAGCTATGAAGTAACCAAACGTAGCACCGGAAACAACATCAGCTATTTTATGATTGAGCCAGAAACGGAGATGTTTTACAACCGAAAGCCAACTACTAACTATCTGATACCTTATCAAGCTTATTCCTCATTGGTCGATGATTTTTCATATTGGACAAAAGTAAATATAATAGGTTTAGACATCAGTCAAGGTTCGTTTAGCAACTGGAATGCTGGAGGATATAACTCGGTTTCAGGCGTGGTCAAAGGCGAGTTTGCACGAAAATATGAAAAAGGGCGAATCATTTGGAATAACGAATTGAAAGTACAATATGGGATGTACAAACAAGAAAATCAGGAGTGGAGAAAAACCGATGACGTACTTCAACTAAACTCTACAATTGGTTATCGTACTTCGGTCAAATCCAATTGGTTATATACCTCAAAATTTACTTTCAACACGCAAATGGCAGACGGATTTACTTATCCGGATATTGACAATCCGATTTCGCGACCGTTTGCTCCGGCCTATGTTTTCCTTGGGATTGGTGCCGAGTATGCCAAACCAAACACCGGATTACTGATTTATTTTTCTCCGGCAACATGGAAAGCTACTTATGTGATGGACGAAACTTTGGCAAATCGAGGTGAATTTGGGGTAGAAGCTGCCGTGTATGACGAAAACGGCGTGATGATTAGAAAAGGAAAAAATGCCCGACACGAGTTTGGTTTTTTGATTACCAATGAATACAACAAAGAGCTGTTGAAAAACGTTACCTTAGAACACAAATTGAAACTTTATACCGATTACCTAAATAATTTTGGGAATATCGATATTGATTGGGAATTGAAACTGAAAATGCGTGTAAACCAATTTATTAACGCAACCTTGGGCACACACATGATTTATGACGACGACATTCAAAACAAAAGAGATGTGGACGGCGTACAAATCAATGAAGGACCAAAAATACAGTTCAAACAACAACTCGGAATAGGCGTGGAGATTAATTTTTAATTGTATTGGTGAGGAAATGATACAACTTCTTTCCAGAGTTTTTTGTTATATTTGGAAGACATTACCTAAAAATAATTCATAATGACAAAATTAATTTATTCTGTAGTTTTTAGTTTTGTGTTCTTTTCCTTTTGTAAAGGTCAAACAAATATCGATGTTTCTCGTCAGAATAACTACATTGACAGTATTCAGAATGCCAAAGAAATAGAATCTCTAATTGTAAAGATTAATCCTCGATTCAAAGAATTTGAAGTAAACGAATCTATGACATTTGATGATAGATATTCAGGTGAAAACTATCATCAAATAGCAGACAGTTTAAATATTCAACCTTGGACAAAAGCCGATTTTGACCATAACGGACTCACAGATATTTTGGTTATCGGAAAGTTTTATGGAAATTATGTTATCTGTATATTAGACAATGGAGGTAAATATGAGATCTATCCAATAACTAAAGGACTTTTCAAAGCAAATTCCTTTCCTATCGTTGAAGATAATAAGATAAAATATTATTGTGAAAATGAATCAGACCGAATATATTTAGATAAACCAATCAAATTAGAAGAAAGCACATTGATTTATCAATTTGGCGATTTTATCGAAGAAAATACAACGCCTGCAAAACATAAAATCGAGAAAATAGAATATGAAACGACTGGTTGTTATGGAATTTGTCCGATTTTTAGTTTAACAATCAATGCCGACCAAAGTGCTGAATGGGAAGCAAAAAGATATAATAAAATTAAAAATGAAGAAGTAAAAGGAAAATTCCATTCAAACATTACGGAAGATAATTTCAACGAACTTATTGATTTACTTAATTATATAGATTTTGAAAAACTGAACGATAATTATTCCGTTAATTGGACAGACGATCAATCTTCCACCTTAAAAATAACTTATGACAATGGAAAAGTAAAATCTATTCAAGATTATGGTTTGGTCGGAACTTTTGGATTAAGCCGTGTCTATGAAATACTTTTTGATTTAAGAGAAAACCAAAAATGGGAATAATAGGTTATTCAATAAACATTACACGTACTCAAAATAATCTACATTAAAATAATCAACCCTATAACAATAATAAAAAACAAAAACTCCTCAAATGAAGATTTTGAGGAGTTTTATATTGTTATTTTATATTGGCTTCTTGCACAATTTTGTCAAAATAATCGTGCATATTTTGCTCAAAATTAACGTCTTGTAGTTCTTTCAATGCTTTGTCTGACAATTGGTGATAATCATTTTCTTGCAATTGGTCGCCAAACAAATCGTGGTAATGATTGCTAATTACACCAAATATGCTATTGAGCTGTTGATTGCTTACATCCTTTTGTTGGCTGAAAAGCATTCTTAAAAAGTTTGCTCCAACAAACGCCCCGATTTGAATAATGTCGTCTATCTGTAAAGATGTTTTGCTCTTTAGCGATAAAAACATATCCAAATCTTCCCGGATTTGTTCATCGAAATTTTTGGCAGACATATTCAAAAAATTATTGGCAACTGCTGTCTAAATGTTTTTTTACCGAACCACCTGGGCAAGTCGGGATTTCATCAAATTCGTACAATTTGGTCACCGTATTTCCGTTTTCGTCAATGGTTTCGTAGGTGATTTCTTCGCGAGTTGTTTTCCCATCGGCATCATCGTCCACATCCATAAAATTTGGCACGCCGTCGCCGTCAGTATCATCGTCCCAAAAATCGCCATTTTCATTAACATCCTCATAGATAGATAAGATTCCGTCTCCATCATGGTCGGCATGTTCTTTATACACCAATGTAATATCAAAAATGGTCGAAGAATAAGCCGGAATTTTACTTCTTCCACCACTGAAATAGCCCAATCCTGAAGGAAGAAAGGCAATGATTCTGCCCGGATTATCAAAGGTAAAAGTTCCGTCGGCATTTTCGATAACGCCCGACGCAGTTTTAATCAGGGGAAGAACTTGTCTGTAACCCGAAATAACTTCTATATTAGGAGCATGTTGCGTTGCCGGAAACGAACTCCAAAAACCATAAAGATTTTCTTCAATCATTTCTTTATTACCCATCGTAAAAGTGCGGTAAGCGGTATAAACATTGTCGATAGTGAGCGGATTTTCGCCACCACCTTCATTCACAATCATATAATAAACGGTATATTCAACATCGTCTTTAACTTTGGTCATTTTGTCGTTTTCAACCCGACTGTCGTTGGTTAAAGTAATGGATTGCAACGGATATTCTGCTTGATTCCAAATAGATTGCGCCGAACCTTCGCTTACGCTTTCAAAAGACACGCCGTCATCGGTGATTATAGCCTGATTAGTTTTTAAAAAAGACTCAATATCGGCGATATTTTCTTGATAAACTTCTGCACGGTCTCTTTCTTCAAAACGCAAATCATCATCATTTGGCTTACATCCTGCCAACAAAGCAATAGCTGAAAAAGCAACAGCTGTTTTAAAACAAATTTTCATTGATTATTTTTAATTAATGGTGGTGCAAGATACAATTTTCCTTTATTTTTGTGATACAATTAACCCAAATTTATCATTTTATGCGGATAGACAAATTTTTGTGGGCGGTAAGGTATTTTAAAACGAGGAGTATGGCGACTGCGGCGATTAACAAAGGGCATGTTGGTATCAATGGCAAACAGGTAAAAGCTTCGAGAGAAGTGTTTCCGGGAGATGAAATCAGCTTGCGAAAAGACCAGATTAATTACCAAATCGAGGTGTTGGACATTCCGGCAAATCGGGTAGGAGCGAAGTTGGTCGATATTTACCGCCTCGACAAAACGCCCAAAGAAGCCTTTGAACACCAAGCGATGGTTCGACAATCGCAAGATTATTATCGAGCAAAAGGTGTGGGAAGACCTACGAAAAAAGACCGTCGAGATATTGATGATTATTTGTGGACAGATGATGAAAACAATGATGATGAATAGTAGAATTTGCGTTATATTTGTACCAATATCCAAAACAGCTAAACTAAAGTTATGGAACAAAAAATAATCCTTGATAAAGAACAAATCGACCATATTATCAAACGAATTGCGTACCAAATCTGGGAAACATTTGTTGATGAAAAAGAGATTGTGATTGCCGGAATTGCCAATAGTGGCTATATTTTTGCCGAAAAAATTGCAGACAAAGTACAGGAAATATCAGGTATTACGACCTTGCTTTGTAAAACAGAAATCAACAAGCAAAACCCTATTGATCCGATTATTACATCGATGACAACAGATGAATATACAGGCAAATGTTTGGTATTGGTTGATGATGTGATGAATTCTGGTGCGACCTTGATTTATGGCGTTAAACATTTTTTGAATGTTCCGCTCAAAAAGTTTAAGACAACAGTTTTGGTGGACAGAAATCATAAGAATTTTCCGGTAAAAGCCGATTTCAAAGGGATTTCGCTTTCTACTTCTCGGTTAGAGCATATCCAAGTGGTTTTTAACGAAGAAGAACAATATGCTTATTTAAGCTGATAAGCAATGAGATAATTAGTTAATTAGCGAATTAGATTTATTGACTAATTCGCTAATTGAATAATTTACTTTTCCTCTCTCAAGACAAAAACCGGAACGTAGGAATGATACGCTAATTTTTTGCTCAAGCTTGAGCTAAACAATTTCTCGAAGAAATTCATTTGTCGTTTTACAATACACATCATATCCACGTTGTATTTGTCTATAAAGTAAAATACACTTTGTTCCAAATCGCGATTCAAAACCGTGTGAAAAGTAATGCCAAGCGGGGTAAATTCTGCAATCCAAGCATTTAAAGTTTCGTCATAATCGCTATTTTCATCTCTCAGAATATGTAAGCATTTGAAATCTGCCCCTAGTTTTTTAGCAATTTTGGCGATGGTATAAATTCCTTTTTTGTCCGATTCTCTCAACATCGTAGCAAAACCTATGGTTTTAATTTTCGACGGAGTAAATTTCGCCTCAGTAGGCACAGAGAGTATCGGAATATCTACTTTGGTCATGATATTTACCGTATTAGAGCCTAAAAGTTTTTTCTCTAACGAATTGGCACCGTTGGTTCCCATCACGATATAATCAATATTTTCGTCTTTAATCACTTTTCGGATAACACTCTGCAACAAACCTTCTTCAAATAAAAAAGTCATTTTTACCTCCGACAGCCCTTGCTCTTGTGCCATTTTTCGCATCAATGGCACTTGTTCTTTAAACTGTTCAAAATGATTCAACTCTATCGACTGATACATTTCTTGTACCATATCGGGATTGCCGGAGCTGGTGGTGGACAGCACAACCATTTCGTAACAGTTGAGTACAAACAATTCGGCATCGGTAGATTTGGCCAAATTTAATGCGTAAATAAAGGCATTGTTGGCAGTTTCTGAAAAATCGGTAGGGAAAAGTATTTTGCTCATGATTGACAAATTTTAGTTATCATAAAATTACAAAAAATATCTGATTTAAAGAAAATTTGAGCGAGAAATATCTTTTTGAATGCATGATAATATCTAAAGTGAACCATATTACTTTTGCTAAAAATAAATTGTAGTTTTGTGTGATTAAAATTTTAAGCCGTGTTGAGACAAACTAAATCCAAAAGTAAAAACTATTACATTTTTATTGCCATCGTGTTTGCAGTGGTATTTGTGTTGAACAAATTTGACATTGATTTGCCTAAATCAATAACTCAAAATAAAGAAAAACCAGCAGAAATTATTCAGCAAAACACCGATAGCATTGATTTTTTACCAACTTCTACAACTCATCAAGTTATTGCACATTCTACCTTTTATTTGTCTTATTCTGAACCGCATGAACAAGCAGAATGGGTGGCTTATGAGTTGAAAAAAGAACATATTACAGGCAAAAACAACAAACGTCCGTATTTTAATCAAGACCCGAAAGTGAGTACCGAGTCGGCTCATTGGAATAATTATAAAAATTCTGGTTATACAAGAGGGCATCTTTTGCCGGCAGGCGACAGGACATTTTCTAAGGAAGCCTATGACGAAACCTTTTATACTTCTAATATTTCTCCACAAAAATTTGAATTCAATACCGGAATTTGGAATAGTTTAGAAATGAGAATCCGTAATTTTGTTCGCAAAAACGGAAAAGTAATTGTGGTTACCGGAGGTGTTTTGAGTGACAATCTTCCTACTATTGGCTCTGAAAAAGTGAGCATTCCAGATTATTTCTATAAAATCATTCTGTATGAAAATCGCGGAAAATACAATTTGGCAGCTTATTTGATTCCGCATGAAGAAGAAAGCAGAAAACCACTTACAGAATATGCAGTTCTGGCAGATAGCATTGAACAATTAACCGGAATAGATTTTTTCCATTTTTTGGCTGATGCAACCGAGAGCGAGTTAGAAAGCAAAGTTGATCATCAATGGTTTGTGGAATAGGTGCTTTAAATTCAAAATCCCTTAATACAATGCATATTAAGGGATTTTTTTAAAGATAACCTAAGCACGTTCGTAGATTTTTTTGTACAGATTTTTATATTTTTCCAAAATGATTTTTCGTTTCATTTTTAGGGTAGGCGTGAGTTCACCCGTTTCGATAGACCAAACGCTTGGCGTAAGTTCAAATTTTTTGATTTGCTCCCATTTTCCAAAATGAAGATTAATTTCATCTATTTCTTGTTGTATTCGCTTGATGACTTCTTTGTTTTGACAAATATCATTCAATTTTGTACCTATATTTATATTTTTTCGAGAAGCCCATTCTTTTATAAAATCAAAATTAGGTTGAATTAAAGCCCCTGGCATTTTTTCGCCTTCACCCACCACCATGATTTGTTCGATAAAACGAGATTGTTTGAGTTCGCCTTCCAACAATTGCGGAGCTACATATTTTCCGCCCGAAGTTTTAAACATCTCTTTTTTGCGGTCGGTGATAGACAGAAAGCCATCTTCGTCTATATTTCCAATATCACCGGTATGAAAATAACCATTAGAGAATGCTTCGGTAGTTTTTTCTGCATCTTTGTAATATCCCTGTGCAATGTTTGGTCCTTTACACAAAATCTCTCCGTCTTCAGCGATTTTAACTTCTACATTATCAATGATTTTCCCAACTGTTCCGATTTTCCAACCTCTGTTTCTTTGGTCATTTACAGCTATAACAGGTGAGGTTTCTGTCAAACCATAGCCTTCCATTACTGGGATTTCGGCAGCTCCGAAAATTCTAGCTAACCTAGGTTGCAGGGCTGCAGAACCAGAAACCAATACTTCTAATCTTCCGCCCAAACCTTCTTTCCATTTACTAAAAACGAGTTTGCGGGAAATTTTTAATTGTAAATCATAGAAAAAGCCGGATTTGTATGGTTCAAATTTTTCTCCTACTTTGATAGCCCACATAAAAATACTTTTTTTCAATCCGGATAAAGACGCTCCTTTGGCATAAATTTTATCATATACTTTTTCCAAAACACGCGGAACAACTGTCATTACCTGTGGTTTTATTTCCTGCATATTATCGCCGATTTTGTCAATTGATTCGGCAAATGATATAGAAACGCCCATATATTGATATAGATACAATATCATTCTTTCAAAAATATGGCAGCAAGGCAAGAAGCTCAATGCGGTAAATTCGCCTTTGGCAAACGGTACTCTGGATTCACATCCCAATACATTTGACACGATATTTCGGTGTGTGAGCATTACACCTTTTGGGCGTCCGGTTGTTCCAGAAGTATAAATGAATGAAGCCAAATCATCAGTTTTTACATTATCCATCAGTTTAAAAACTTCCTGTTGCAAGTTTTGGTGTTCGGTACCGGCTTTCAATACCATATCCCAATTGGCACAATTTTCTATATGGTCAAAGGAATAAATTGCTCTCAATCTGGGTAAATTGAGCTTAATGGTATCCAGCTTATCAAAAATCTCTTGGTTAGAAACAAAAACCATGATAGATTCTGAGTGAGATAGTACATATTGGTAATCTTCGGCTGAAATAGTGGGGTAGATAGGCACCGAAATCGCACCAATCTGTAAGATGCCAATATCTAATATATGCCATTCTGTTCTGTTGCGGTCTGTAATAACTGCGATTTTATCTCCGGGTTTCACGCCCATCGCTAATAAAGCTCGTGAAACGGTATTTGCTTGTTCCAAGTATTCAGTAGTAGAAATAGATTTCCAATTGCTGCCATATTTTGTAGTAAAACATTTATCCAGCACATAATTACGTTGTTGGTAATATGGAATATCAAATAAGCGTGTAATTTCCGTCATGTTGTATTCATTTAATATGGTTAAATATAAGAATAAATCGGTGATTTGCGTCAAGTGTAAAAAAAAATTAAAAAAAATATTTTTTTATTCATACGACGTGCTAAACAATATCCATCTCAACATCAAATACTTAAAAAGAATACAGCGGTAATAAGGGATAGCAAAGAATAAAAAAAATAAAAATTATGTCAAAAAGTGTTTGCAAAAACAAAAAATCATTCTATATTTGCACTCGCAAGTTCAGAAAAACATATTGCAAAGGAGAAATGGCAGAGTGGTCGAATGCGGCGGTCTTGAAAACCGTTGACTGTAACAGGTCCGGGGGTTCGAATCCCTCTTTCTCCGCAAGGGTCGGGAAGAT
>DATGOD010000152.1:0-10972 GCA_035306305.1 Flavobacterium sp. | reverse complement strand
ATATGACCACACAACAATTATACGAACAAATTCAACGCAAAAAATCCTTTTTATGTATTGGTTTAGACGTTGATTTGAATAAAATTCCACAACATTTACTGGCAACCGAAGATCCGATTTTCGAGTTCAACAAAGCCATTATCGACGCTACCCACGATTTGTGTGTTTCCTACAAACCCAACACCGCTTTTTACGAAGCTTATGGTTTGAAAGGCTGGCAATCGCTGGAAAAAACGATTAATTATATCAACGAAAAATGTCCCGAAATATTCACTATTGCCGATGCCAAACGCGGTGATATTGGCAACACGTCAACCATGTATGCCAAGGCATTTCTGGAAGATTTAAACTTCGATTCGGTAACCGTTGCGCCGTATATGGGCAAAGATTCGGTAGAGCCATTTTTGGCGTTTGAAAACAAACACACCATTTTGCTGGCATTGACGTCCAATCAAGGGGCTTTTGATTTTCAGACTTTGAATGCGAATGAAAAACCGTTGTATCAAAACGTTTTGGAAACCTCGAAAACGTGGAAAAACAGCCAAAATTTAATGTATGTGGTTGGCGCAACCAAAGCCGAATATTTTAAAGAAATCCGCCAAATTGTTCCGGATAGTTTTCTTTTGGTTCCGGGCGTTGGTGCACAAGGTGGCAGTTTGAAAGATGTTTGTCAGTTTGGAATGAACGCACAAGTTGGTTTGTTGATTAACTCGTCGCGCGGAATTATTTATGCTTCCAATCAAAATGATTTTGCCGAAGCCGCTCGTACCGAAGCGTTGAAATTGCAAACAGAAATGGCTTCAATTTTAGAACAAAACAATTAAAATGATGACAATTACAGACGATTTAGGTACGCTGCACACGTTTGAAAACACACCCAAACGCATCATTTCGTTGGTGCCATCGCTCACGGAAACGCTTTTTGAATTGGGCTTGGAAGAATCCATCATCGGGATTACCAAATTTTGCGTGCATCCGTATCATCTCAAATCGACAAAAATAAACGTTGGCGGTACAAAAAAAGTGCATATCGAAAAGATAAAAGCCTTGAATCCGGATATAATCATTGCCAACAAAGAAGAAAATAGGTTGGAAGTGGTGGAAAGTCTGCAAGGCATTTGTCCGGTTTTTGTAACCGATATTATCACTTTTGAAGACACGCTGAAAACCATTGAAGATTTCGGGAAATTGTTTAAACGCACCACCGACGCCAAAAAATGGATCGAAAAAATCCAGTTTGCTAAAAACGATTTCGAGGATTTTATGACCGACAAACTTTGGCAAAAAGTAGCTTATTTGATTTGGCGTGAACCGTATATGGTTGCCGGAAACGACACATTTATCAACGAAATGTTGAAACTGAACAAGCTAAACAATATTTATGCCGACAGAGAAGGGCGTTATCCCGAAGTCGAGATTCGCAAAATGCGCATTCAAGGCGATCCGGAATTGGTTTTTCTGTCGTCTGAACCGTATCCTTTTAAAGAAGAACACGCTTTTGAAATCGGCAGAGCCACACACCACGCCAAAACGGTTTTTGTAGATGGCGAAATGTTTTCGTGGTACGGCACGCGTTTGTTCAAAGCTTTTCAGTATTTTAAAGCCTTGCAAAACAGAATTCAAGAGTAAAAATAAATTTTATAGAACTTTATCAAATAAAACCGGCTTCCATTTGAAGCCGGTTTGTTATTATGGCAATTTTTATTTTTCTGGTAATAATTGATTCAACATCATTTTAAAATTAGAATTGTCTGGAAAAGGAAAACTGTTATTTGCGATTTTTCCTTCGGGGTCTATTACGGCAAATCGTAGAATTGAATTTAATCTATAAAAACGAGTCAGTTCAGGTTGGTTTAATACAAAAAAGTTGTACTACGTTTTTGTCGTTGAGTTTTACTTTTTTACGCCAATTGGCTTCTTTTTGTTGTTGTGTTCAATAACGAATTTCTTGAATTAAAGATCTATTTTCTTTTTACCAAATGCCGAATAAATAATAAAAAAACTAATCAACATCAGGATGCAAGCCAACAAAAACGGTGCTCCGGCAAACTGAAACGGTGCATCTTCGTGCGTGAAATAATAGAAAAGATTCGTCATCAAAGGTGGTCCAATAATGGAGGTTGCACTCATCAAACTGGTTAATGCACCTTGCAGCTCGCCTTGTTCATTGGCTTTTACGCTTTTTGTAATCACCGATTGCAATGCTGGGCCGCAAATTCCGCCCAAACAATACGGAATCGTAAACACCAGCATCATCCAACCTTCGGAAGCAAAAGCGTATAACAACATCCCGAAAGCATATAGCAATAATCCGTAATAAATGCTCTTTTTGTCGCCGATTTTCGGATTAATCCAACGGATTAAAACGCCTTGAACCAAACCGACCAGCAAACCAACTACGCCCAAAGAAATGCCGACCATTCTTTCTGTCCAACTGAATTGGTACATCGTGAAAAAACTCCAATTGCTTTGTACGGCGTGTCCGGCGATGTAAATTAAAATCAAAGCGGTGGTTAAGGCAGAAATCTCCGGATGTTTTTTCAAAAACTTGAATGAACCCACCGGATTGGCTCTTTTCCAATCAAAGGAACGACGGTTTTCTTTGGTTAAACTTTCGGGGAGAATAAACAAACCGTAAAGGAAATTCAGCAAACACAAACCTGCTGCCGCATAGAAAGGAACTCGGGAACCGTAATGTCCTAAAATTCCGCCCAGAACAGGACCGATGATGAAGCCCAAACCAAAAGCAGCGCCAATCATCCCGAAGTTTTTCGCTCGGTCTTTATCCGTAGAAACATCGGCGATGTAAGCACTGGCGGTCGTAACGCTTGCACCCGTGATTCCGGCGATAATTCGTCCGATAAAAAGCCACCAAATCGTAGGCGAAATGGCAAGGAAAATATAGTCAATCGAAAAGCCCAAAAGCGAAGTGAGAATGACCGGTCGTCGTCCGTATTTATCACTCAGATTTCCGACCAAAGGCGAAAATATAAATTGAGTAAAAGCATATGCAAAACTCAGCCAACCGCCATATTTAGCTGCTTCGCTGACGTCGCTATGGATCAGTTCTTCGATAAGTTTCGGAACAACAGGGATGATGATTCCCCAGCCTGTAATATCGATGAGAAGCGTGATGAAAATAAAGCCGATCGCTGCTGATTTTTTCGTATTTTTCATGGCAGTAAAAATAGAAGTTTTTTGGATTGGATGTGTGATTTTTGTTCTGACAAAATAAGTATCCAAAAAAAAAATTCTAAATGTAGAAGGTTTTATATTTGTAAATCTGAGCAATCAAATTATTTTTCGTCCGCAGAAGGCCCGTAAATTCCCGGAAGCGGAATGTTGAGCAATCGCATATAAACTGTGAGTTGTCCGCGATGATGAATAAGGTGATTGGTAATGATAAAACGAAAAGCACCCAGTTTTGGCATTTCAGAAATATGATGTTCACCAGCTTTCAATACCCAATTCGTTAACCAAAATTCATCGGTTTGTGCATTGACAAAATCCTTGTTTTTCTGCAAACCATCTTTCAAAATCGTTTTCAGCTCTTCTACTGTTGAGGCTTGCGATGGAAAATAATCTGTGTGAAAATCAAAACTTTCCTTTTCAGTAGCGATGTGCACCCAATTGTGCAATTCCACAATGTGCGATGCCAATTGCCCCAAAGTCATTGATTTTTCGTGGGGTTTATAATTCCAATGCTCGTTGCTGAGGTTGTCTAAAATCCTTTTGGTATTGGCAGTTTCCCGTTCGATTTCTACGATAATTCCGTCTTTGATACTCATTTTGTTTTTATTAAATTATAGGTTGATAGAATATTGATTATCAAATTTAAACAAAACGATTGTAATTTGATTCAACAAACTAACTTTTGTATATGTGGAACAATTTCGTTTGAAAAGAAAAAATATCAATAATGAAAAGAAAATCCTGACAAACCGAATGAATGTCAGGATTTTTGCTGGAAATGTTTTTTTTATCCCCTATTTTGTTCGGTACACCAATCTAATATATATTCGTACAAATCTTCTATTTTTATGTTTGGATTTGCTTTATATTTTGCTAACAAAGTTTGATCGAAATCGGTGAATTTTGAAAAACCTCTTGCATTTTCCATTTGATTATTCAGCGTAGGAAGGTATGCTTTTACATCTTTTTCTTTATAGTTATCATTTAAATACAAGCTGTAAACAGCAAAAGTCATATATTCATTAAAAACTTTGTACGGACTTCCGTACGAAGCATTATTGATGCTTGAATTTGTCCATACTTCTCGATTTGACAGAGCTTGATTAATTTTATCTAAAAATTTATCGGAAATTGGATTTACATAATTGTGGTCTATTTCTGTAAAAACAACTCGCGATTCTAGTAATTCATTCTGAATTTTAGAATAAGCATCATTATATTCGGCACGACATATAAACATCAATGTTTGTTTGAAACCATTGCTTTGATAGCTTCTTGTGGAATGTGCTCCGCCAATTAACGGCGAAAAATAAACAAGGTAGGCGTTGTAACTAAATCCAAATTTGGCATCTAACCAAGTTTGCATCTTTTGAATAGGATTTAGCTGATTATAAGTTGCTAATAAACTGTTGTAATAAGGTTGGTTTTCTTTATAAAATTCTCGAAAGTTTGATTTGCGAGCAAAATCTTCAAAAACTTCAATATCTTTCATTGGGTTAAAATCATAATACTTTTTCCCTATTTCTTGTATATTTCCATCATTTACAATATTTCCATTTTCATCAAAATGATAACCACAAGCCGTCATTTTTAATGCGTAATAGTAATTATAACTATTTCGAGAAAATAAATTCACATCATATTGTTCTACATAATCCAGGTCTGTAATATACTTTTTTATAGTATCCAATGCCGGATGATTGAGATAAGGTTCGAAATGTTTTTTTACTCTTTGATAATATGCTGTACTTGTGCCAAACATATTTGCTTCCTTTTCCGCATCCGGATGAAGTGCCATTATTATATTTACCAATTCGCTAACTTCAGGTATGGCGACAATGGATTTTCCTTTATGATTTGCGATATATTCTTCTGAGAAATTCGCATTCGGAGCAACGCCGACTAATTGTTGATTAATCGTATCTTTTCCGTTTTTTAATATTAAAAAGTCTATTTGTTGTCCTAATTTCAAGTCGAAACTAATGCTGTTTTTTCCGTCACTATATGTTACAATATTGTTTTCATTTACCATTTCGGCTTCAAAAGCCCCGTTGTCAATGTTTTTGCCAATAGTCCAGTTATCAGATTGTAAAACATTATTGACTTTAACTTGTAAATAATCACTATTTGTTTTAAATATTTGCTGAGCATGTAATCCAATAGTACCACATATTGCAAGTGCTGTTAGAAATGTTTTTCTCATTTATCTTGGTATAATTATATTTATTCGCTAAAATACAAAAACCTCCCAAAATCGGGAGGTTTTCTCATATTTAAAATTCGGATTAAACTACATATTTCTACGGTATTGTCCGCCAACTTTAAACAGCGCATCGGTAATTTGTCCCAGCGAACAAACTTTTGTCGCGTCCATCAAAGCTTCAAAAATATTTTGGTTTTGAATTGCCACTTCCTGAATTCTTGCCAATTGTTTTTCTTCTTCCGCGGCTTTTGCCTGATGCAAATTTTCTTTGGTTTTAATCTGGAATTGTTTTTCTTCTTCGGTGGCACGAATCACTTCTTTCGGAACAACGGTTGGCGAACCTTTGGAACTCAAGAACGTGTTTACACCGATAATTGGGAAATCGCCGTTGTGCTTCAAGGTTTCGTAGTACAACGATTCTTCCTGAATTTTCGAACGTTGATACATCGTTTCCATGGCTCCCAAAACGCCCCCACGCTCTGTGATTCGGTCAAATTCCGACAAAACGGCTTCTTCTACCAAATCGGTCAATTCTTCAATGATGAACGAACCTTGTATCGGATTTTCGTTTTTCGCTAATCCTAATTCTTTGTTGATAATCAACTGAATAGCCATTGCTCTGCGCACCGATTCTTCTGTTGGCGTGGTAATCGCTTCGTCGTAAGCATTGGTATGCAGCGAGTTACAGTTGTCGTAAATCGCATACAACGCCTGTAAAGTTGTACGAATATCGTTAAAGTCGATTTCTTGTGCGTGCAACGAACGTCCCGATGTTTGAATGTGATATTTCAACATTTGTGCACGTTCATTCGCTCCATATTTGTTTTTCAAGGCTTTTGCCCAAATTCTTCGCGCCACGCGACCAATCACAGAATATTCCGGATCGATTCCGTTGGAAAAAAAGAACGATAAATTCGGTCCAAACGCGTTGATGTCCATTCCTCTCGACAAATAATATTCCACATATGTGAAACCATTTGCCAAAGTAAACGCCAATTGCGTTACAGGATTTGCACCGGCTTCGGCAATGTGATAACCGGAAATCGACACCGAATAAAAGTTACGCACATTTTTATTGATGAAATATTCCTGCACGTCGCCCATCAATCGCAAGGCAAATTCAGTCGAGAAAATACACGTGTTTTGTGCCTGATCTTCTTTTAATATATCTGCCTGAACCGTTCCACGAACTTGTGCCAACGTATTTTTCTTGATTTCGGCATATACATCGGCTGGCAAAACCTGATCGCCGGTTACGCCCAATAACATCAAGCCCAAACCGTCGTTTCCTTCGGGTAAATCGCCATTGTAACGTGGACGTTCTAAACCATTGTCTTCGTAAATCGCTTTGATTTTGGCTTCTACTTCGGCTTCCAAATCATTTTCTTTGATGTATTTTTCGCAATTTTGATCGATTGCCGCATTCATAAAAAAGCCCAACAACATTGGCGCAGGTCCATTAATGGTCATCGAAACCGAAGTTGCCGGATGCGATAAATCAAAACCGGAATACAATTTTTTGGCATCGTCTAAACAACAAATCGACACACCGGCATTCCCGATTTTCCCGTAAATATCCGGACGATGACCAGGATCGTTTCCATATAAAGTTACCGAGTCAAAAGCAGTGGACAAACGTTTTGCCGGCATTCCTTTCGATACATAATGGAAACGGCGATTGGTACGTTCCGGTCCGCCTTCTCCGGCAAACATACGCGTTGGATCTTCGCCTTCGCGCTTGAACGGATACAAACCAGAGGTAAACGGAAATTCGCCGGGTACATTTTCCTGCAAAACCCAGCGTAAAATATCGCCCCACGCTTCGTATTTAGGCAAAGCGATTTTCGGAATTTGCATATGCGAAAGTGATTCGGTGTGTGTTTGAATTTTGATTTCTTTATCGCGAACTTTGAATGAGTAAATCGGATTTTTGTATTTGTTTACTTTTTCGTCCCAAGTGATAATTACTTCCCAGTTATATGGATCCAAGTCGCGTTTTAATTTATCGAATTCAGCCAACAAAACTTTGGATAATTCCGGATTTTCTGTTCCGGTAATTTCGATACCGTGTTGCGTTAAATCAGGTAATTTTCCAGAAATGGTTTCAATGGTTCTATAAATACCGTATAATTTCTGAGCGACTTCTTTTTGTACTAAAGTTTTAGCGTCGTAACCACGATTGTTTTCAGCAATTTCGGATAAATAACGCGTTCTGTTTGGTGGAATTACATAGATTTTTTCCGACATTTCTTTGGTAATTTCAAAGGTCGAATTCAAATCTGCACCTGTTTTTTCAACCACTTTATCAATGATTGATTTGTATAATTGATTCGTTCCCGGATCGTTAAATTGTGAAGCAATCGTTCCAAAAACAGGCATATCGTTTGGATTTACGTCCCAAAGATTGTGGTTGCGTTGGTATTGTTTTTTCACATCGCGCAAAGCATCTAAAGCTCCGCGTTTGTCGAATTTATTAATCGCTACGATGTCGGCAAAATCCAACATATCGATTTTTTCCAACTGCGTTGCCGCACCAAATTCGGGCGTCATAATATATAAAGACGCATCGGAATGATCCAAAATTTCAGTATCCGATTGTCCGATTCCCGAAGTTTCCAAAATGATTAAATCGTATTTCGCAGCTTTCAAAACCTGAATGGCTTCTTCGACATATTTCGACAATGCCAAATTGGATTGACGCGTTGCTAACGAACGCATATACACGCGCGGATTGTTGATGGAATTCATTCGGATTCGATCGCCCAACAAAGCACCGCCGGTTTTCTTTTTCGATGGATCGACCGAAATCAAAGCGATTGTTTTCTCTGGGAAATCAATCAAAAATCGACGAACCAATTCATCAACCATCGACGATTTTCCTGCTCCACCCGTACCGGTAATTCCCAAAACAGGTGCGTTTTTGTCTTTGACTTTATCGAAATCGAAAATCTTTAAAAAGTCTTCTTCCCGATTTTCTGCCAACGAAATTAAGCGAGCAATTGTGGTAATATCTTTGTCTTCTAACGATTGATAAACGTCTTTTCCTTCGGGTAAATTCAAATCCATCGTAGGAAAATCTGCTTTCTCCACCATATCGTTGATCATTCCTTGCAATCCCAACTCGCGACCGTCGTCTGGAGAATAAATTCGGGTAATTCCGTAATCCATCAATTCCTTGATTTCAGACGGAAGAATCACGCCGCCGCCACCGCCAACAATGCGAATATGACCTGCTCCTTTTTCCTGAAGCAAATCGTACATATATTTGAAATATTCGTTGTGTCCGCCTTGGTAAGACGTCATTGCAATAGCATTGGCGTCTTCCTGAATGGCTGTGTTTACCACGTCTTCCACCGATTTGTCGTGCCCAAGATGCACGACCTCACAACCGGTTGCCTGAATGATACGACGCATAATGTTGATGGCCGCATCGTGTCCGTCGAACAAAGCCGCCGCTGTGATGATTTTTATTTTATTTTTTGGTTGGTAAGTTTGTACGTTCATTTTTATCTAAAAATTATATCGCCGCAATTTACGAAATTTAATGCATTGATGAAAATGTTGGAATGAGGTAAATATAAGAATCCATTAAAAACAGCAAAAGCCCCTGAAATCAGGAGCTTTTGGCTGTGATCGCGACAGGATTCGAACCTGTGACCGTCTGCTTAGAAGGCAGATGCTCTATCCAGCTGAGCTACGCGACCTAATAACCCATAAAAACTGTTGTTCAAAAATTGAACGGTGCAAATTTAGTTATTTTCAGTTATAACGCAAGTGTAAAGTGGATATTTTTTAAAATTAACTTTTGGTTGTTTTTTAATGTGCTTTGTTTTAGTGGATTACATTTTTGAATATTGGCGATTATTTTAAAAAGTCAGCCAAGTGTTGTAGTAGATTCTTTCCGGCTTCTATTGTAGCCATGTGTCCGCAATTCAGAATAATGAGTTCGGTGTCAGAATTTTCGGCTTGGTCTTTTACTTCATTGATTGGAACGATGGTGTCGTGTTCGCCGGCAATAATCAACTTTGGATATGGACTAAAATGCAGTAAAACTTCTCTGTCTGGTCTAATTTTCATTCCTTCTAAGGCGGCGATAATTCCCTGAACCGGAATTTGTTTGGCTTCGTCGATAAGTGAGTTGATTTTTTCTTGATGTTTTTGATGACTTTCCGGCATAAAAAGATTATTGACAGAAAGCTGAATGAACAAATCACTGTTTTTTTTGATGGCATTTATCGCTCGGTCTCTGTTTGTTTTTCGCTCAGGTGAATCAGGACGAGCAGAAGAATTGATCAAAACCATATTTTTGACACGGTCGGGATATAATTCAGCAAATGCCAACGCTACATAACCGCCCATAGAATGCCCAATTAAGCTGATTTTTCGCAAACGCAAATGGCTCATCAAAGCGTAAATCATATCTGCTTGGTCTTCCATAGTGTGGATGTATCCCAAGCATCCGGATTGTCCGTGTCCTAATAAATCTAAGCAAATAACTCGGTGTTTTTTGGCAAGTACTGTAGCGATGTTTTTCCACATCGAGCTGCTTTCAAGAAAGCCATGTAAGAAAAACAAAGCACTCCCTTTGCCTTGATCGGTGTAGGAAATGTGAGTATGTTTGTAGGAAAATATTTTCAAAATTGCTTTTTGGCAAATTTACGAAATATCTACAAAAGATTGAACTCGCTATTTTGTTGTGGAAAATCTCCAAAAAAATCTATAAATTTGTAGAAAAATATGCCAGCAATGTATCATTCAAAAATTGTAGGATTGGGGTATTATGTGCCCGAAAATATAGTTACTAACGAGGATTTGTCTAAATTAATGGACACCAGTGACGAATGGATTCGAGAACGAACCGGTATTGAAGAGCGTCGTCATGTGGCTTTGCCGGAAGATACTACGGCGGGCATGGGTGTGAAAGCTGCACGAATTGCTATTGATAGAGCAGGGTTGAAACCGGAAGATATTGACCTGTTGTTATTCGCTACTTTGAGTCCGGATTATTATTTTCCCGGACCGGGCGTAACTGCTCAGAAAGAATTAGGTCTGAAAACCGTTGGAGCGATTGATATTCGCAATCAATGTTCTGGTTTTGTGTATGCTATTTCTATCGCCGACCAATTTATCCGAACAGGGATGTATAAAAATATTTTGGTTATTGGTTCAGAGGTTCATTCCAAAGGTTTGGATATGACCACTCGAGGTCGTGGTGTTTCTGTGATTTTTGGCGATGGAGCAGGAGCGGCTGTGCTGACGGCAACCGAGGATACGACCAAAGGAATTTTATCCACACATTTGCATTCGGAAGGCGAATATGCTGAGGAATTATCCCTGATTGCACCGGGCATGGGCAAGCGTTGGGTTACGGATATTATTGCGGATAATGACCCGAACGATGAGAGTTACTTCCCGTATATGAACGGACAGTTTGTATTCAAAAATGCTGTGGTTCGGTTTTCTGAAGTGATTCAGGAAGGGCTGAAAGCTAATCAATTACAGGTTTCTGATATTGATATGCTGATTCCGCATCAGGCAAATTTGAGAATATCTCAGTTCATTCAGCAAAAATTTCAG
>DATGOD010000151.1:0-45028 GCA_035306305.1 Flavobacterium sp. | reverse complement strand
CACCTGTGCAAATGCACCGGCAACAAGAGTTAATACCAAAATCTTACAAAAAGAAAAACAGTACAAACTCGCAAGAATGTACTGTTTAATTGATTGTTTTTTTATTTGTTTAATCCTGTATCAGTTTTTCAGGACGTTACAGGTTGAAGAAAAAGTTATTTTCAATAAAAAAAGGATAAGGTTCACTAAATTTGCACACGACCATTTACATTGTTATTGGAGAGTGAAAATGAGTAAACAAATTGCTTTAAGTAATAGAAAAATAGATTGTTAATGACTGAAACGGAAGAGCAAATATTCCTAAAAACCTCGAATATTTATTATAAAAAATGGGAAGTTTCCAATCCCAAAAACACCATTGTTTTGTTGCACGATTCGTTAGGTTGCACCGTTTTGTGGCGCGAATGGCCCGAAGAATTGGCTAAAACATTAAACTGCAACGTGATTTCTTACGATCGGCGTGGTTACGGAAAATCGGACAATTATACCGTGCCCAGACCGATTGATTATTTGGAACAAGAAGCCGAAATTTTGGATTTGCTTTTGACGCATTGGCAGGTAACAAATCCTATACTTTTTGGGTTTAGCGACGGTGCTTCGGTAGCAACTATTTATGCGGGAATGTTTCCCAACAAACTCAAAGCGTTGGTCATTGAAGGCGTGCACGTATTGATTGAAAAAGAAACCTTGGAAGGCGTTCGCCAAGCAGAATGGACGTTGGAAAACACTAATATTTCCAAAGCTTTGGCAAAATATCACGACGATAAAGTTTTTGATTTGTATTACGCGTGGACAAAAACGTGGTTGTCGGAAACGCATCAATCGTGGAATATTGAACATTTTATCCCAAAAATCGAAGTTCCTGTTTTGGTTATTCAAGGCGAAAACGACGAATTTGGTACCATGAAGCAAGTAAACGCGTTTGACAAAGCAGCAGGAAATGTTGAAAAACTTATCGTTGCCCAAGCCGGACATACAGCTCATAAAGAAAACAAGCCCTTAGTTTTTGATACCGTTGTTAAATTTATAAACGAAATTTCCTGCAAGGTTTTGCAATAAAATATTATAAAAATGAAACATTACTTTTTAGGAGCATTCTTATTATTATTGATGAATAGCTGTGTACCGCCACGACTTTTATGTTTTTTAGAACTAACAAATTTTGAAAAGACATATGATTTTGACTTTTCTAAAGAAGAGTTGAAAAATCAAATAGTTGAAGCTTATACTTATGACAAAAGCTTGTTGATTAAAAATTTAGGTAGTACATTGATAGAAAACAAAGAAATCAATGCGCAATATCGAAAAAGTGTTGATATCTGGTTGGATAAAAATAATTGGGATAAAGTAAAATCCGAAATACGAAACAATACTGCGGATACACTTTATTTGGAAATAAGAAAACACCATAGTAGAAAAAGTATAAATTTAATGGCTATTATTAAGGGAAATAATAAAAAATCTTCACTAACAATAAAAGATATTAAGTATCGTCAAAGAAAAGCGTGTAAAAAGGAGCAAGAATATTATAGGATGAAAATTTCTGATAAAATTGAAAAGAAATTAATAGAACAATTAAATTAGACCCTGCAGAAGAAAACAAAATAAATATGAAAAAATGGATTAAAGCGGCACGTTTGCGTACTTTGCCTTTGTCAATTTCGGGCATTTTGGTAGGAAGTGCGGCGGCTTACAAAGAATATCATACCGCAGACAATTACGCAATAATCGTAGTGCTGTGCTTTTTGACGACCTTGTTTTTTCAAGTGTTGTCCAATTATGCCAACGATTACGGCGATGCGGTAAAAGGAACCGACAACGAAAACCGAGTGGGACCAATGCGTGCAGTGCAAAGTGGCGAAATCACTCAAAAACAAATGAAAAACGCCATTATTATCACATCGGTCTTGTCGCTCATTGCTTCCATTGGCGTGATTTACGCTTCATTTGGTCGAGAAAATTTCGTTCAGGCGGCGGCGTACCTCGTTTTGGCAATCGCTTGTGTGGGCGCGGCGATCAAATATACGGTCGGAAATTCGGCTTATGGCTACAAAGGTTTGGGCGATTTGTTCGTGTTTATCTTTTTTGGATTGGTCAGCACTTTGGGGACGTATTATTTGTTTGGACATTCGTTGGATTTACATGTTATTTTTCCAGCAATTGGCATCGGTTTGCTGAGTACTACCGTTTTGAATATGAACAATATGCGCGATATTGACAACGATACATTGATGGGCAAAAATACTTTGGTCGTGAAAATGGGTTATGAAAAAGCCAAGCAATATCATTATGGATTGGTTATGATAGCGGTGATTTTTTTCAATGTTTATGCAATGAACACTTTTTCAAAATGGTATCAGTTTGCCTATGTGGTTGGATTTTTTCCACTGTTAAAAAACATCGGAATTGTTGCCAAAACAAAAAATCCGCGCTTATTAGACCCAGAACTCAAACGTTTGGCATTAAGCACTTTTTTTATATCTTTATTGTTGTCAATCGCATTAATTTTAAATTAAATAAAATGAAAATAACTTATTTAGGACACGCCTCGTTAGGTATTGAAATACAAGGAAAAAACATCATTGTAGATCCGTTTGTTTCTGGAAATGAATTAGCCAAACACATCGACGTAAATTCGCTAAAAGCCGATTATATCTTGGTTACACACGCACACGGCGATCATATTTTGGATGTAGAAACCATTGTCAAAAACACCGGAGCTGTGATTGTTTCCAATGCAGAAATCACGGATTATTATGCAGCAAAAGGTTTCAAAACGCACCCAATGAATCACGGCGGAAGTTGGCAGTTCGATTTTGGTAAAGTAAAATACGTAACCGCTTTGCATTCCAGCAGTTTTCCCGATGGAAGTTACGGCGGACAGCCCGGTGGTTTCGTGATTGAAACCGATGAAAAAAACATTTACATTGCCGGCGATACTGCATTGACGTTTGACATGAAACTAATTCCGATGCGCACACCTTTAGATTTAGCGATTTTACCTATTGGAAGCAATTTCACAATGGATGTGGACGATGCCGCTATTGCCGCAGAATTTTTGGAAGTAAACACCGTTTTGGGCTATCATTACGATACGTTTGGCTACATCAAAATAGACCACGAAATTGCTAAACAGAAATTCGCCAACAAAAACAAAGAATTGATTTTGATACCGGTTGGAGATTCTATTGAATTGTAATTCACAAAAAACCGTTTGGATAGTGTTTTCCAAACGGTTCTTCTGTTTTTAGTGATTTTTCTAATTCCCTTTTGTTATCCGGCTTTGATTGTCTTTATCTCCATAAAGTGCTTGGGTAGCATCAGCATGTTTGTAAATGAATTTTACACCCAAGAAAAACATCGCCAACAAAGCAATGGCTGTGCCAGCATATTTCAAAAACTGAACTGATTTATTTTTATTCTCCATAACTTTATCGTTTTAATCATAATTATTTAGCCGATTTCCCCTATTAGTCAAATCAATATCCAAGAAAAATACTTTTTATTTTTATCTCAGTCATAAAAATCTTTTCACTTTGTATAGAAAAATCAGTATTTTTGTTATTTACAATTAATTATATAGATATATGAAACCCGATTTATTTCAGGCACCGGATTACTACCAGTTAGACGATTTGCTAACCGAAGAGCACAAACTCGTGAGAGATGCTGCCCGTACTTGGGTAAAAAGAGAAATTTCTCCCATCATTGAAGAATATGCCCAAAAAGCTGAATTTCCACACCAAATCATTAAAGGGTTGGGCGAAATCGGTGGTTTTGGTCCTTATATCCCCGCAGAATACGGTGGCGCAGGCTTAGACCAGATTTCCTACGGATTGATTATGCAGGAAATTGAACGCGGTGATTCGGGGGTTCGCTCCACTTCGTCCGTGCAATCGTCCTTGGTGATGTATCCCATTTGGAAATACGGAAGCGAAGAGCAACGGCAAAAATATTTACCCAAATTAGCCACCGGCGAACTCATGGGCTGTTTTGGATTGACCGAACCCGATTTTGGTTCCAATCCAGGCGGAATGGTTACGAATTTTAAAGACAAAGGCGACTATTATTTATTGAATGGTGCCAAAATGTGGATTTCCAACGCACCTTTTGCCGACATCGCTATTGTGTGGGCAAAAAACGAAGAAGGTCGCATTCACGGCTTGATTGTAGAGCGCGGCATGGAAGGTTTTACAACGCCCGAAACGCACAACAAATGGTCGTTGCGTGCATCGGCCACCGGCGAATTGATTTTTGACAACGTAAAAGTTCCAAAGGAAAATTTGTTGCCGAATAAATCCGGTTTGGGTGCACCGCTGGGTTGTTTAGACTCGGCTCGCTACGGCATTGCTTGGGGTGCGATTGGTGCCGCAATGGATTGTTACGACACGGCTTTGCGTTATTCCAAAGAGCGCATTCAGTTCGACAAACCGATTGGTGCAACGCAATTGCAACAGAAAAAATTAGCCGAAATGATTACCGAAATAACGAAAGCACAGTTATTGACTTGGCGTTTGGGCGTGTTGCGCAACGAAGGACGTGCAACCTCAGCTCAGATTTCAATGGCAAAACGCAACAACGTGGATATGGCGTTGACGATTGCCCGCGATGCCAGACAAATGCTAGGCGGAATGGGAATTACCGGCGAATATTCAATCATGCGACACATGATGAATCTGGAATCGGTAGTAACGTATGAAGGCACACACGACATTCATTTGTTGATTACCGGCTTGGACATTACCGGCTTGAATGCTTTTAAATAGTATCATCTTTTTTTCAATATACAGCAGAAATCGAACATATCATTTCTGCTGTTTTTTTTTGTATTTCCTACAACTCAACTTTAGAGGCATTTGCCTAAATTCGCTTTTTTGGCTTAATTTCACTACCTTTGCACCTTAATTATTATCTTACATTTCTTTTTCCTAAGAATTTCACACGTAAGATTTAACCTTAGAAAAGTTCTTCTATACAATAGAACATCTAAAATTATTAGCAAAAAACATGTCAAAAAAATTAAGAATCCGAACGACTTTGAGCCGTGGCATTATTGTGCCGAGTATGATTTTCATTGTAGGTATTTGTTTGCTATCAGCAATATTTCCACAATTGACCGAAAACTTACTTAATACTATTAAAAATTTCATATTCACTAATCTTAATTATGTCTATGTTTGGTCGGTAACTATATTTGTAATGGCACTTTTATACTTAATGTTTAGCAAATATGGCAACATTCGCTTAGGTAAAAATAACAGCCGTCCAAAATACTCGTTTTTCTCCTGGATTTCGATGTTATTCGCTGCCGGAATGGGAATCGGGCTGATGTACTTTAGCGTGGCAGAGCCTATGCAACACTATTCAAACGAGGTTTTTAGTAGTCATTCTGCCGTTGAACGTGCCAAGGATGCTCAGCTTTATACGTTTTTCCACTGGGGAATTCACGCTTGGGCAATTTATGGTATTGTTGGGTTATCACTGGCTTATTTTGCTTATCGATACCGATTGCCACTTTCATTGCGAAGTTGTTTTTATCCTCTATTAAAAGACAAAATAAAAGGTCCGTGGGGTAATACAATTGATGTTTTTGCTTTGTGCAGTACCTTTTTCGGCATCACGACAACTTTGGGTTTTGGTGTTGTACAGATTAGTTCTGGATTAGAAACTTTGGGCGTATTGCCCAACAACAGTTTTATTTATCAAGTGCTGATTGTAGCTGTCTTGGTTTCATTTTCGATAATATCTGCAGTAAGTGGTGTGGATAAAGGCGTAAAAATATTGAGTAATATCAACATAATAAGCGTGGTAGTATTGTTATTGTTTGTATTAATACTCGGGCCTACAGTTTATCTAATAGGTAGTTTTACCGAAAGTATCGGAAACTATATCAACAACTTTTTTAGTTTAACATTCAACACACATGTTTACGAAGAAAATATGCAACCTTGGTTTTATGATTGGACAATCCTTTACTGGGCATGGTGGATTTCATGGTCGCCTTATGTCGGTTTGTTTATCGCCAAAATTTCTCAAGGTAGAACCATTCGGGAGTTCGTTGCAGCGGTTTTAATTATCCCGACTTTGTTTAATTTCATTTGGATGTCTGTATTTGGCAATAGTGCGATATGGTTTGATTTGAATATTGCCGATGGTGCACTTAGTCAGTTGGCCACTAATCCGGATGCGTTGATGTTTCGTTTTCTCGAATACCTCCCTTTCACCGAAATTGTTAGTTTTCTTGTGATTGCTATTATCATTATTTTCTTTGTAACTTCGGCCGACTCTGGAATTTTTGTCATGAACAGTATTGCTACTAAAAACGCAAGAATTTCTCCGAAGTGGCAAACGATTGGTTGGGGTGTTTTACTCGCCATATTATCTTTAATGCTCTTGAATGCAGGCGGACTCAATGCTTTGCAAAGCATGACGCTAATCACTGCGTTACCTTTTTCAATCATTATGTTACTTTTTATTATTAGTTTGGTCAAAGCTTTATCAATTGACCAAAGCTATTACGAGCGAGATTTTTCAGCGACTACCGTTCCGTGGTCTGGCGATTCATGGAAAGAAAGATTGGAACGAATTGTTTCTGTCAATACAAAAAAATCGGTCAATGAATTTATCAATAGCACAGTCAAACAAGCATTTCACGAACTTCAAGACGAATTTGCAAAAAATGGTATTCAATCGAAAATAAATACTGGCGAAAATCCTCACAGGATTGAACTAGAAATCGGTTACGACGAAATAAACAATTTTATTTATGGTGTGAGAAATGAATCAAAAACTATTTCGGAATATTTGGTTAACGAAGACAATCTTCCTGAACTTGAAGACAACAAAGTTTTCTATCCAAAATCTTACTTCGGTGATGACCGAGAAGGTTATGATGTACAACTTTTTACAAAAAACGAACTTATCTCTGATGTTTTAAAGCACTACGAACGATTTATAGAAATCGTTTCTGAGGAGAAAAATGAAATGTTTATCAGTAGTAATACCAACCAAAAACTGAAGTAAAAACATTCGATTACACAAACAAGCCGCCTCAATCATAAAAATTGAGGCGGTTTTGATTTTTGTGTTTATTTTTAGAAATAAAAAATCTACAACTCACTCAACAATTTGTTGATTTCGTCCAAATTTGGCGTAAGTACGACTTCGATACGTCTATTTTTAGCTTTACCTTCTGTGGTGTTATTGGATGCGATTGGCGCGTATTCACTACGCCCGGCTGCGGTCAGGTTTTTACGTACGATACTAGGATTTTCTTCGAGAATATTCACAATAGCGGTCGCCCGTTTGGTGGATAAATCCCAATTATTGCTGATTCCTCCACCTAAATTTCCTGTAATTCTGTCTGAATCGGTGTGTCCTTCAATCAAGATTGAAATATCCGGATTGTTCGCCAATACTTTGGCGAGTTCTTCCACGGCGTTGCGACCTTGAGCACTTACTGTCCAGCTTCCGGAAGGAAAGAGCAATTTATTTTCCATCGACACATACACTTTACCATCTTTTTGTTCGACGGTAAGCCCTTTTCCTTCAAAAGAATACAAAGCATCAGACAGTGATTCTTTTAGTCTATCAAGGCCTTGATTCATCGCACTGAGTTTGCCTTCAAGCTCATTCACACGTTGTGTTCGCTCATCCAAAGTACCTTTGAGATGATCTAATCTCTCAATTTCGGATTGGATAGCTTCTGCGCTGGTACTTTCCAAATCTTTATAGTTTTTTTCTAACTGTTTATATTTACTTTGCAACTCGTCGCGTTCTTGACTAACTTGTTTGAATAAGTCGTTCAATTCTGTCGAATTTTTCTCCAAGTCGGTATTTTGTGCAACAAGTTGGTCGTATTCACTTTGTATTAAATCTAATTGCTGATTACTTTGTTGATATTTGTCGTTTAGTTCATTATATAAGCGTCTGCTCACACATGATGATGTGGTAATTAATATCAATCCGGCTACAATTATTCTCTTTATCATTATTTTGTGTTTGTTTATTATTTTAAATCAACTCCAATCGGGCAATGGTCTGAGTGTTTGGCTTCAGGCAAAATATAAGCTCTGCTAATTTTGTCTTTCATTTGTTCGTGGGCCAAAAAATAATCAATCCGCCAACCTTTGTTGTTGTTTCGAGCATTGGCTCTATAGCTCCACCAGCTGTATTGATGCGGTTGTTCATTAAACATTCGGAAAGTGTCGGCAAATCCGTCTTTCATAAAAGCGTCTAACCATGCACGTTCTTCGGGTAAAAAGCCTGAACTTTGGCATTTCGAACCGGATCGTGAATATCAATCGCTTCGTGACAAATATTGTAATCACCTCCAATAATCAGGTTAGGTATTTCTTTGACTAATTCATTGATATACATTCTAAACTCATCCATATACCGAAATTTGTAATCCAATCGGTCGATGTTGGTTCCTGACGGGAGATACAATGACATCACAGAAAAGTCATCAAAATCGGCTCGTAAATTTCTTCCTTCAAAATCCATGTGGTCAATTCCTGTGCCAAAAACCACTTGTTTTGGTTCTTTTTTTGACAAAATAGCTACCCCGCTATAACCTTTTTTCTGTGCTGGATAATAGTACTGATAAGCATATCCTGCTGCGGTAATCTCTTCGACTGGAATTTGGTCTTCCGTGGCTTTAATTTCCTGTAAACAAATCACATCTGGGCTTGCTGCCTGTAACCATTCCAAAAAACCTTTGCGAATAGCTGCCCGAATACCGTTTACATTATAAGACAATATCTTCATAACTAAAAAATAGGTTTCAAATTTAATCAAAATTCCTCCAACGAAGAAAAAATTAAAGTAAACATTCTGCCTATCTAAAAAATAAAAAAAACACTTGATATAATTATTTGATATATTTGTCTAATAATTCATATTCGATGCCAATAGTAACATCTAAACAAATAGCCAATGTAACCAAACTTGATCGACTGGGTTTCATCGGCACATTTGTCAGCCTGTCTTTAATGAAATTGATGGGAATTGACGACGTAAACAAAGTGTATGACAAATACAAACATTTACCCGGAATTGAATTTTTGGATGCCATCATCGAGGAATTCGGTTTTGTGTATGAAATTGATCCTGAAGAATTAAAAAGGCTTCCTAAACAAGGAGCATATATCACGGTTTCTAATCATCCGTTGGGTGCTGCAGACGGTATTATTTTATTGAAAATGATGTTGGCACAAAACACTGATTATAAAATTATGGCCAACTTTCTTTTGCAAATGATTGAGCCGTTAAAACCTTATGTATTACCGGTCAATCCGTTTGAAAGTCGCAAAGAAGCCAAATCGAGTGTTAGCGGAATCAAAGAAGCGTTGCTGCACGTAAAATCAGGTAAACCGTTAGGAATTTTCCCAGCCGGAGAAGTTTCTAATGTAAAAACCGAAAATGGGTATATCGATAGGGCTTGGCAAGAAGTTGCCTTGAAAGTGATTCACAAATCGCAAGTACCTGTTATCCCTATATATTTTCATGCCAAAAACAGCAAGTCTTTTTACACTTTATCAAAACTCAGCCCAACGATGCAATCGGCAAAATTACCCTCGGAAATGCTGAGCCAACATAAACGGAATATCCGCATTCGCATCGGCAGACCGATTTCTGTAGAAGAACAAAACGAACATGCTGAAAGCATAGAAGACTATGGTAATTTCATCAGGCAGAAAACATATTTATTGGCCAATGCTATTCAGAAAAACGAGAAGCGTTTTATCAAAATGCCATCGTTTAAGATTCCGCCACCTCCACCACAACAAATTGCCAACCCGGTTACACAAGAAATGCTTGAACAAGAAATCAATTTTTTGCGTGAAAACACCGACTGTCGATTATTACAAAGCAAGAACTATGAAGTTTTTTTAGCCGAATCAGATAAAATTCCCAATGTACTGAGAGAAATCGGTCGATTGCGAGAAATTACTTTTCGTGCTGTTGGCGAAGGAACCAATCAGGCTATTGATTTGGACAAATATGACCATCATTATTTGCATATGTTTTTGTGGGACGATGACACTAAGAAAATTGCCGGAGCATACCGAATGGGATTGGGCAAAAAATTGTTTGCTCAAGCCGGAATCGAGAGTTTTTATTTACACGAATTATTTAGCTTTGAGCCAGAATTGTATTCGATGATGGAGCAATCTATCGAGATGGGACGTGCTTTTATCATAGATGAATATCAGCAAAAACCGATGCCGTTATTTCTTTTGTGGAAAGGAATTGTACATACAACTTTGAGATATCCGGAGCATAAATATTTAATCGGCGGCGTAAGTATCAGTAATCAGTTTTCAGAATTCTCTAAATCATTGATGATTGAATTTATGAAATCCAATTATTATGACCCGTATATTGCTCAATATGTTTCGCCTCGCAAAGAATATAAGGTAAAACTCAAAGATGCTGACAAAGATTTCATTTTCAATGAAACCGAAGCCGATTTGAACAAATTTGACCGATTGATTGACGAAGTAGAACCCGGAAGCTTACGTTTGCCTGTATTAATTAAAAAATATATCAAACAAAATGCGCGTATGGTTGCCTTTAATGTCGATCCATTGTTCAACAATGCTGTTGATGGCTTGATGTATATTCGCATTGCCGATTTGCCCGAAAGCACAGTTAAACCCGTTATGGAAGAATTTCAATTGGAATTAGAAAAAAAACTAACCGAACAAAAAGAAAATGGGATAGAAAACGACAAGGTTTAACGGTTTTTTGTGATAATACGAATAAATAACAAACAAAAAGTTCGTTATCTTTGTCTAAAACATTTAAAAACATGACACTATATACTGCCGATTTTTTTGGTTTTATCAGAACACTGGTTATCATTGTGTTGTTTTACTATTTATTCAAGTTTGCGTTTCGCATACTAGCTCCTATTTTGGTCAATAAAATGGCAAAAAAAGCGGAAGAAAATTTCAGACAACAGCAACAGGCTTATTATAGACAAAATCAAAATAATACTCAACAACAAACCAACCATTCAACATCCAAAAAAGAACTTCGCGAGAAGAAAAAAGTTGGAGAATATATCGATTTTGAAGAAATTGACTAATCGAAAGCTATCCTTCTCGGGTAGCTTTTTTGTTTAAACATCTGCGGAATAATCTACAAAAGAAAGCCGAAACAAAAACTTTTGTATAGCCAATCTTTTATTTCTACTTTAGCAGAATAAATATATTAGAATGAAATCGTTAAATCGTTTTATCCCTCATTTGTTGGCGTTGGTCGGATTTATTGCAGTGGCTCTCGCCTATTTTCATCCTGTTCTTTCCGGAAAAGAAATATGGCAATCGGATATTGTACAATATACCGGAATGGCTAAATCTCAGATTGATTATCGAGAATCACACAGCGACGAAGCTTTGTGGACAAACGCTGCTTTTGGCGGAATGCCCACCTATCAGCTTGGTGTAAAATATCCGCATAATTATGTAAAAAGTTTAGATAGCGTAATTCGTTTTTTACCTCGCCCTGCCGATTATTTATTTTTATATTTCATTGGTTTTTACATACTTTTGGTAAGTTTTAAAATCAAACCCCGATTGGCTTTTATCGGTGCATTAACCTTTGGTTTTTCAACCTATTTAATTATTATTATCGGAGCAGGACACAATGCCAAAGCACACGCTATTGCTTATATGCCGATGGTATTGGCAGGTGTTTTAATGGTTTTCCGAAAAAAATACCTTGCTGGCGGAATTTTAACGATGATTGCTGCAGCGTTGGAAATCAGTACCAATCACTTCCAGATGACTTATTACCTGTTGTTGTTATTGATATTAACCACGATTTTCTATACGATTCATTATATCAAAAACAAAGATTACACTTCGCTTTTGAAATCATTTGGCATATTTGCGATTGCCGGAATTTTAGCTATTGGTGCCAACGCAACCAATTTATTGGCAACACAAGAATATGCTCAACACAGTAGTCGCAGTAAAAGTGAACTAACCATAAATCCGGATGGAACGCCTAAAACTTCAGACAATGCGATGTCGCACGAGTATATTACCGAATATAGTTATGGCTTGTTTGAGTCCTTCAATTTATTAGCTCCACGTTTAATCGGCGGTGGCAATACAGAAGATTTTGGCAAAAACTCTGCAACAGAAAAAGCTTTAACATCCATCGGAGTACCTGCTCAACAAGCGAAAGAATTTGCTCAGCAAGCTCCAGGATATTGGGGCGACCAACCGATTGTAGCAGCTCCTGCTTACATTGGAGCGATAGTCATCTTTTTGTTTGTTTTGGCTTTATTTGCCGATAATCGCAAAGAAAAATACTTATTCGCTTTTGGAGCCTTATTTTCTATTTTATTTTCATGGGGAAAAAACTTTTTCTTAACCGATTGGTTAATAGACCATTTTCCGTTGTATGATAAATTCAGAGCGATTTCATCCATTCAAGTTATTGCCGAAATTTGTTTTCCTTTGCTTGCTATTTTAGGCTTAAAAGCATTTTTAAAACAATCCAAAGAAGTTCAGAAAAAATCTTTAAAATATGCAGGAATAACGATTATCGGATTGCTTATTTTATTAGGAATTTCAGGAACATTCTTAGCGTTCGGAACAGACAAAGATCAATACCTCAGCCAAATGTATTTTGGGCAAGCTGTTCCACAATTTATCGAAGCCTTGCAAATCGATCGTAAATCAATGTATTACAACGATTTATTACGGTCAGGATTTTTTGTTTTGGCAACAATCGGAATTTTATATCTGTATTTAACCGAAAAACTGAAAGCCAAATGGAGCGTTGTGCTCATCGGTGTATTAATCGTCGTCGATTTGGTAGGCATTGACAGAAAATATGTAAACGAAAATAATTTTGTATCGGCACAACAAGTAAAACAACCTTTTCAAGCCAATCCTGCTGATTTAGAAATATTAAAAGACACGACCAATTATAGAGTTTTTGAATTACAAGGCGGTTTTTCGAGTGCAAGAGCATCATTTTTTCATCAATCTTTAGGAGGATATCATGCTGCCAAACCGAAAAAAATTCAGGAGTTATATGACTATTTAATCGCACAGCAAAATTTTGAAGTATTCAATATGCTAAATGTCAAATATTTTATTGCGGCTGACCAAAATACTGGTCAACCAATTGCTGTACCAAACGAAAATGCAAACGGAAACGCTTGGTTTGTTTCTCAAATTGTTTCGGCAAATAATGCAGACGAAATCATTGAAAAACTCAAAGAAACCAATACCAAAACCACCGCAATAATTCGCAAAGAAGTTATTGACAATCAGCAAATAAAAAACAATTATGCTGTCGATAGTTTGGCGTCTGTTAAATTGCTCAAATACGAACCCAACAAGGTTGAATATCAAAGTAATAATTCAAAAGAAGGTTTGGTTGTTTTCTCTGAAAACTATTATCCACACGGTTGGACGGCAACTATCGACGGCAAAGAATCGCCTATTTTTGAAACCGATTATACGCTTCGTGGCTTGATTGTACCTGCCGGAAATCACAAAATTGTTTTTAGTTTTGAACCAGAAGTGATTAAACAAGGAAGTAACATCTCATTAATCAGTTCTATCGTGATGTTGTTGATGGTATTGTGCGGAATCGCTTATACATTAAAATTCACTGAGAAACGAGAAAAAGAAAAGAGCAAAAATGGGGAAATTTCATAAAAAAATATGCGTAAAAAAGTATTAATCATCACTTATTATTGGCCACCGGCAGGCGGTCCGGGTGTACAACGCTGGTTGAAATTTGTCAAATATCTACCTGATTTTGACATTCAGCCGATTGTGTATATTCCGGAAAATGCCAGCTATCCCATTATCGATGAAGCCTTGCACAGCGATGTTAAACCAGGTACCGAAATACTTACGCATCCTATCAAAGAACCTTATAAGATAGCTCAAATTTTGTCTAAAAAATCAACAAAAAGCATCAGTTCCGGCATCATTCCGGAAGAAAGAAAACAAAGTTTGTCTGAACAACTTTTACTGTTTGTCAGAGGCAATTTTTTCATTCCGGATGCACGTATCGGTTGGGTAAAACCTTCGGTAGATTTTTTGTCTGAATACTTAGATAAAAATCCGATTGATGTAATGATTACCACCGGACCTCCGCATAGTTTGCACCTCATCGGGAAACAATTAAAAGATAAATTTGATATTCCTTGGATAGCCGATTTCAGAGATCCGTGGACAACAATTGGCTATCACAAAAAATTGAAATTGACAGCAGCAGCGGCGAAAAAACATCAAAAACTGGAAAAAGAAATATTGACAAAAGCCGACCGAATTTTGGTTACAAGTCCGTCCACAAAAAAAGATTTTGAAAAATCGACAACAAAACCTATTCATTTGATTACCAACGGGTATGACATAGAACATATCGAAAAGAAACCGTTGGACAAAAAATTTACGCTTGCTCACATCGGGTCGTTATTATCTGACAGAAATCCGCGCGTGCTATGGAAAGCTTTGGCTGAACTCATTAAAAACAATCCTGATTTTAAACGTGATTTTGAATTAAAATTAGCAGGAAAAATCAGTTCGCAGATTTTGAACGCTTTAGACGAATTTAAGCTTACGCCTTATGTAAAAAACATGGGATATATTGCTCATCAACAAGCCATTGTAGAACAACGCACCGCACAGGTTTTGCTATTGCTCGAAATTGATTCGGAAGAAACACGTGCGATTATTCCTGGAAAATTGTTTGAATATATGGCTGCCGAACGTCCGATTTTGGCAATTGGTCCAGAAAAAAGCGATGTGGAAAATCTGCTTAAACAAACCAATACCGGACAATATTTTTGTTATGACGAAAAAGACAAAATATCAGATTGTATCGAAAAAATGTATCAACAATATTCTGAAAATAAGCTGAAATCTTATGGTATCGGATTGCAATATTTCAGCCGAAAAAAACTGACCGAAAAATTATCCGAAATCATTCATCAAATGTAATTAATAGCAATCTGCTCCGGTGGTTACAAACAACTTTAATATGCCTGGCGAGAGAAACGGAATGTCAAGTCCCATGCCACGAATGACAAATAATACACCT
Organism: Flavobacterium sp.; assembly: GCA_035306305.1. GTDB lineage: Bacteria > Bacteroidota > Bacteroidia > Flavobacteriales > Flavobacteriaceae > Flavobacterium. Next base: position 29,944 of record DATGOD010000151.1, on the reverse strand, counting down.
AATATGATTACAAAAAACGGAACTGCTTTGAGTATTTTTTCACGCAAACGCACGGATATCAAATTGGCAATATATGTTATCACAGACATCAAAGGGATTGTACCTGCACCAAACAACATCATATACAACATCCCGTTTAAAGGATTTTGCGTTGCTGTCGCACCAAACAAGGCGGTGTAAACCATCACGCAAGGTAAAAATCCGTTGAGTAATCCAATAAGAAAAAAAGAGGAACTATCTTTTTTCTGAAAATGTGTTCCCATTGTTTTTTTGGCTTTATTTACCAATTGATATAGAGGATTTAGAAATGAAATTTTCGGAAATTTATTTTTAGGAATCAGTACATAAACAATCATCAAAACACCTAAAATGATAGATAATTTTTGCTGTAAACCTGCAATGAAAAGTCCTCGTCCTAACCAGCCAAATAATCCGCCTAAAAATCCGTAGGTAAAAATCCGTCCTAAATGATAAATCATTAACTGTGTGGCTCGCTCAACCTTATTTGTTCTACTAACCGGTAGCATCATAGCAATCGGTCCGCACATGCCGATACAATGCAAACTGGATAATATTCCGAATAAAAAAGCGGACAACATTAGCTTACAGGATAATTGATTCTTTTTTGTAATATTGTTGCTGGTTATACTGCCAATCTACAATAATATCCCAGCGACCATCTGCCAAAGCGTTTTTAGGTATAAGCATTGCGGATGAGGACAACTCTATCAAAATATTGGTGTCCATCTTTTGGTCAGATGGTCTGTATAGGGATATATTTCCTTGTATATTATGGTAATCGAAATCTTCCGGAAATTGCACAAGAATTCCTTCAGAAGTGGTCAAAATTTGAAATTTATTGCCCAAATCATTCAGATTTTCTTCTTTCTGGTAATTGCCGTCCATTTCGATTTCTTTTTCGTAATATTGTTCTGTCACTAATTCATTTTCATACTTACTATCGGTTTGCACTCTGATGACATATTGTAGGATAAATGCCATAAAGCACAACATTCCGATAACGATTCCTGTTCCCCAATTAATTTTCATTGTTTTGTTTGTTTTTAATGATTTAGGTTTAATTAAATTTTCTTGGTCCCAAGAAATTGGTTGTGGTTTTGTCTATCAATTTCTCGCCACTGTATATTTCAATGATTACTTTGGTTTTGTCTTCATCGAGAAGATAAGGATTGATTTCGATAAATAATGTACCTTGAATCATTTCTTCTTTTGGAACAAACTGTTTTTCGTTGCCCACTACAGTGAGTTTTCCGTCGGGTTGTATGAGTTTAAAATGCACATCTTCAAAATCCTTAACCGTTTTATTTACAATTCTATACGTATAAACATTACTAATATTTTCGCCTTTGTGTTCAAACAATTGTCCCGGAATACGCAGTATTTTTGCCTCCACATCGCTTCTGAGAAATAACATACCGATTAACACTGTAATCAAAACGCCTAAAACTGCAGTATAGCCTTTCATACGAGGCGTGAAGCGGAATTTTTTGTTTTCAGAAATTTCTGTTTCAGACGCATATCTGATTAATCCTTCTGGCAAATTAACCGATTGCATGATGTGGTTACATTCGTCTATACAAGCCGTACAATTCACACATTCGAGTTGAGTACCATTTCGGATATCAATTCCGGTCGGGCAAACATTTACGCATTGTTTACAATCGATACAATCGCCAAAACCTTCTTCTGCCCGATTTTGATTTTTTCTAAATTTTGCTCTTCCTTTTTTTCCTTCGCCACGAACGTAATCATAAGCAACAACGATGGATTTATCGTCGAGTAATACACTTTGCATTCGCCCGTATGGACAAGCGATTATACACACTTGTTCTCTGAACCAAGTAAACACAAAATAGAAAACGGCAGTAAAAATCAGCAAAGCAATGAATGTTCCGAGATGTTCTCCTGGACCTTCTTTAATCATGCTCAACACTTTGTCGCTTCCTTGTATGTAACAGAGAAATATATTGGCGATGAAAAATGAAATCACGAAAAACAAAAACCATTTCAATCCTTTTTTCCGGATTTTTTCGGTGTCCCATTTTTGTTTATCTAACCGCATTTGTGCCCCTCTGTCTCCTTCTATCCAAAACTCTATTCTCCTGAAAACCATTTCCATAAATATCGTTTGCGGACAAATCCATCCACAAAATATACGTCCGAAAGCTACCGTAAACAGCGATACGAAAACGATACCGATAAGCATGGAAATTACTACGAGATAAAAGTCTTGCGGCCAAAACGGAAAGCCAAAAAAGTTGAACTTTCTGTCGATTACATTGAACAATAAAAATTGATTACCGTTGATTTTTACAAATGGTGCAGCAAACAAAAACGTTAGTAATAAATAGCTTACTATTTTTCGCCTCGTAAAATATTTTCCTGAAGGTTTTTTGGGATAAACCGAAGCTCTTTTTCCATCGGCATTGACCGTTCCTATTGAATCTCTGAAACTTTCGTCGGAAATATTTTTCATAATACTAATTTTAAAAAATCAGCCACAGCAGCTAAATTATGGCTTCTGCACGTACTGTGGCTGAACAAACAAAACCTAACAAATAAAAATAATGTTACTATTTTTTATTCTGTCGTTAAACTATCTTGTTCTATTTCTGGAATTTCGTTGTTTGTTGTTTCTTCTTCACTGCTTGTTTCTGCTCCATCTTGCACAAATTTGTCACCTTCTGGTGCTTTGGCATCTGGTGGATTTGTTCCTTGCAAAGTGAGAATATAACTGGCAATTTTCTGAATATCTGATGGTTTGATTTGCTGTTTCCAAGCAATCATTCCTTTTCCGTCGCGTCCGCCTTCCATGATGGTATTGAAAATATCTTTAATATCTCCGCCCAAAACCCAATATTCATCTGTCAGGTTTGGACCGATTGCTCCTCCTCCATCCGCTCTGTGACAGGCCACACAATTGGTTTCAAATAATGCTTGTCCGGCAGTAATATCAGCTGGTTCGGTCAGCATGGTTACTTGGTCGGCGGTTAGTAAATCTGGAGCTGTTTTTTTGTATTCTTCAATTTGTGCCTGTGCGATTTCCATTTCTTTATTGAACTCGTCGATTTGTGTGTCTCCACCAAAGATTTCGTATTTGGCTAAATACACAATGGCGAAAACTACGGTGGCGTAGGACAAATAGGTCCACCAAGGCGGTAAATCGTTGTTCAGCTCTTTGATTCCGTCGTATTCGTGATTCAAAACCAATTCGTGTTCTTCTTCCATTGACTTGGTTTTGGTCAGCTTTTTTATCCATTTTTTAAACCATGCTTGTTCTTTCAACGGCAGGTTTTCCAAGCGTTCTTTTTCTTCACGTTCTTCTGGTGTCATCAGCTGGAACAAAACTTGTCTGATAGCTCCGCCGACAATCTCTAAAACGATTAACAAAAACAAAAAGAAAGCTAACAATATCAGAATGTATGGATGACTGATATATGCAGGTTTGTCGCCTGAATCTACCACAAGTTCAATGATTCCGTAGAAAGCAAAGAAAAATAGCGGTACTCTTACGTATGTTGGAAAATACTTTTTCATATCATTTGATTTTCTTGGTTATCTTCTGATTCGTTATCATTCAAAGGAATATTACTTAATTCCTCAATAGTTTCTTTTTTGTAACAAGACACCCAAACAAAGAGTACTACAAAAAAGAGTAAAAATATAAGCAAGGATATAATTGGATATATCTCAATCCCCATGATAGTTTCTAAATTGTGCTTAATAAACTTCAACATATCTCGTGTGTTTTTAATTCGCGTCTTTTACTTTAATATCTGTACCTAATCTTTGTAAGTAAGCAATCATAGCCGTAATTTCTCTTTGGCTCATCGGAATGAATTCTTCGCCACGAGCTTCGGCTGCTTTTTTACTTTCTTCATACGATTTCACATAATCCGGGTCATTTTCCAGATTTTTGGCAATTTGTTCTCCTTGTATGCGGATATTTTCTCTGGCTTGTGCAATATCTTCATCGGTATAAGGCGTACCTAATTTTGCCAATACTTCCATTTTCTTCTCTATATCATCATAATACATGGCTTTGTTGTCGAACAACCATTTGTATGACGGCATGATTGAACCTGTTGAAGTACTTTGCGGATCGTACATGTGATTGAAATGCCAGTTATCAGAATATTTTCCGCCAACTCGATGTAAATCTGGACCTGTTCTTTTTGAACCCCACAAGAATGGATGGTCATAGACAAATTCTCCTGATTTGGAATATTCGCCATATCGTTCTACTTCTGAACGGAACGGACGTATCATTTGTGAGTGACAACCCACGCAACCTTCTCTGATATATAAATCTCTACCAACCAATTCGAGCGGTGTATAAGGTTTTACACTTTCAATTGTCGGGATATTGGATTCGACCACCAGTGTTGGTACAATTTGCACAATTCCACCGATTGATATGGTAATGGTTGCCAAAATGGTCAATTGAATAGGTTTTCTTTCTAACCAAGTGTGCCATCCTTCTCCTTTTATTCTTCTTTTAGAGATGACTGCTAATGCTGGTGCTTCAGCCATTTCGTCTTCCACTTTTTGACCTGCTCTAACGGTTTTGTAAACATTATAAATCAAAATCAACATTCCGATAAGATACAACGAACCTCCGATAGCTCTCATGGCATACATCGGTATAATGGCTGTTACAGATTCTAAAAAGTTTCCGTATTTCAATGTTCCGTCTGGATTAAATTCTTTCCACATCAAATGTTGTTGGAATCCGGCGACATAAAGCGGAATACAATACAAAACCACACCTAATGTGCCTATCCAGAAATGGAAATTGGCTAATGCTTTTGAATATAATGTTGTTTTAAACAATCTCGGAACCAACCAATAAATCATCCCGAAAGTCATAAATCCATTCCATGCTAATGCTCCGACGTGTACGTGGGCAATAATCCAATCGGTATAGTGTCCGATAGCATTTACATTTTTTAATGACAACATTGGTCCTTCAAACGTTGCCATACCGTATGCAGTAACCGCTACTACGAAGAATTTCAAAATCGGGTCGGTTCTTACCTTATCCCATGCTCCTCTAAGTGTGAGCAATCCGTTTATCATCCCTCCCCAAGATGGAGCAAGCAACATCACCGAAAAAGCTACTCCGAGATTTTGTGCCCATTCCGGAAGTGCAGTGTACAACAAGTGGTGTGGTCCTGCCCAGATATACAAAAATATTAATGCCCAAAAGTGAATTACAGATAATCGGTATGAATAAATTGGTCGATTGGCGGCTTTAGGTAGATAGTAATACATCAATCCGAGGAAAGGTGTTGTCAATACAAATGCTACGGCGTTGTGGCCATACCACCATTGTACCAATGCGTCTTGAACTCCGGCATATACAGAATAAGATTTTAATCCGGAAACAGGTAATTCTAAATTATTGAAAATATACAATACGGCAACGGTTACAAAAGTGCCTAAATAAAACCATATTGCCACATACAAATGGCGTTCTCTTCGTCGGAGAATAGTCATAATCATATTGATTCCGAATACCACCCAAATGATAGTAACTGCGATATCAATCGGCCATTCTAACTCGGCATATTCTTTTGAACTGGTGTATCCCAAGGGTAATGTAATTGCTGCCGACAGAATGATTAATTGCCATCCCCAAAAATGAAGATTGCTGAGAAAATTGCTGTACATCCGAGCTTTGAGCAGTCGTTGTAAAGAATAATAAACGCCGGCGAAAATAGCATTTCCTACAAAGGCAAAAATTACTGCGTTGGTATGCAATGGTCTCAATCGTCCGAAGCTCAACCAAGGAATGCCTTCAGTGAGATTAGGAAAAACAAATAATAATGCAAGTAACAGTCCTACTCCCATTCCGACAACTCCGTATGCAATTGTTGCATAGATGAACTTCTTTACAATTTTGTTGTCATAATAAAATTGTTGCACTTCCATAGTTTAATTAATTAGATTTACTTTGTTTATACTTAGTTGATTGTTTTTTGTCTTGATTTTTCTTCGTTTTATTTTCGAATAATATTCTTACTGACGGTGTGTAATCATCATCAAACTGTCCGTTTTTGACCGAACTGATAAATAAAATCAGGAATACTGCAGCAACAAACACGCTGATACAGATTAAAATATAAATAACACTCATGACCTAAAAACTTTATTCAAAGGTACTTTTGACCATTTACTTAAAATATGACATTTATCATGTTTAGAAATTTTATTGATTTATTTATCGACGAATTTCTCTTGCAAAATAATGTGTCATCAAAGTCACGAAACTTATAATCGTTACGGTACTCACCGGCATGATAATAGCAGCAAACAATGGCGACAAATTATTGGTTAAAGCAAACGTTAATCCGACAATATTATAAGTCAGTGCCAAGATGTAGCTCATTTTTATCGTTTTCATTGCTTTTTTAGCATAATCCAAAAAATAATCTATTCGGTCAAATTTTGTAGCATCTAATATCGCATCACTTGCCGGAGTGAACACATTGACATCTTCCGCCACAGACACGCCAACATTGCTTTGTGCCAAAGCTCCAGCATCGTTCAAGCCATCGCCAATCATCATCACATTTTTACCTCGATTCTGTAATTGTTTGATAAAATGCAATTTATCCTCAGGTTTTTGATTAAAAATCAAGGTTGTATTTTTAGGTACAATTCTTTCCAGTTGTCGGCGTTCTCCTTCATTGTCGCCCGAAACCACATACAAATCATATCCTTTGTGGCAAAGAGTAGAAAAAAGTTGGGTTAATCCTTCTCGATAATGATTTTCGATTTCGTAATATCCTTTATAATTATCATTGATAGAAACAAATACGCAAGTTTGGTTGTTTTTCATCTCAATCGGGGCATTAACCAATGATGCCGAACCGATTTTATACAAATCATTACCAACGCGTCCGACGATTCCTTTTCCAGTAATTTCCTCAAAAAAATCGGGAGTAAAAATGGTTGATTCGGGCAAAGTCAAATACAATCTCCTGCTTAATGGATGATTCGAACCTCTGACCAAATTTTTAATTACAGCGATTTGTTGCTGCGTCAATCGCTCTCCTTTATAAGTTACATTTTTGTTATTATTGGTCGTTATCGTTCCGGTTTTGTCAAAAACCAATGTATCTGCTTTCGAAAGTTGTTCAATCACTACAGTATTTTTCAGATACATTTTTTTTCGTCCCATAATCCGAATCACATTTCCCCAAGTATAAGGAGCTGTCAATGCAATAGCACACGGACAAGCCACAATGAGCACCGCTGTAAAAACATTGAAAGCATCGACATAACTGCTAAAACTCCACACCATAAAACCAATAAAAGCTAATGAAAGTAAAACCGGAGTAAAAATTCGGCTGGCTTTGTCGGTAATGGTTTGGTATTTTTGATTAACATTTTTCTGGAAAACATCATTGCTCCAAAGTTGGGTCAAATAACTCTGAGAAACTGTATTGATAGCCTGAATTTGAATTGGCTGTCCTATTTGTTTTCCGCCAGCAAAAATCTTATCTCCAGATTTTTTCTCGACCGGAACAGCTTCTCCGGTAACAAAACTATAATCTATATGTGCTTTTTCTGACAATAAAATAGCATCGACAGGAATGAGTTCTTGGTTGCGAATCAAGATTTTATCTTTTTCTTTGATGTCATATACTTGCGTCGGAATTTCTTTTTGTCCATCCAACTTTGTTACGGCTATCGGAAAATAAGATTTATAATCTCGTTCAAAAGAAAGGAAATTAAATGTGGTTTGCTGAATCAATTTTCCTGATAACATAAAAAATACCAATCCGCTCATGCTATCAAGATAACCTTGTCCGTCTTGAAAGAAAATATCAACCAAACTACGAACAAACATCACCAGAATACCTAAAGCCATAGGAACATCAATATTCAACGATTTGGTTTTGATACTATTCCATGCCGATTTAAAATAGGGCGTAGCTGAATAGAAAAAAACGGGTAACGAAAGTAACAAAATCGCATAGCGAAAAAAGCCTCTATATTCGCGCATCCAATAATCATCAATATTAAAATATTCTGGAATAGAAAGCAGCATTATATTGCCAAATCCAAAGAATGCCACACCTATTTTGTACAACAAACTACGGTCTATCAGCTGTGGTTTTTGGTCATAATTATCTAAACTGATATATGGTTCATAACCGATTTTTGCCAACAAATGAACGATTTGTTTCAACGTTGTTTGCTGATTATGAAAAGTTATGGTTACTTTTTTCTGAGAAAAATTGACCTGCGAAGCAATAATTCCTCCATTCAATTGTGTCAAATGTTCCAAAATCCAAATGCACGAACTGCAGTGAATATGAGGAATATACAGGCGAACAATGGAAGTTTCTGCTTCTTCAAAATCCAACAATTTAGCAACAATATCTCGATTGTCTAAAAAGTTAAATTTAGATTCAATATCCTTAGGTGTGGCTCCAGGATGTTGTTCAAACTCATAATAAGAAGCTAAATCGTGAGCTGAAAAAATCTCATAAACAGTCTTGCATCCTTGACAACAAAATATTTTTTCGTCGTAAAGGATAACCTTATTTTCCTCAACCTTTTCTCCACAATGAAAACAATTTTTCATCTTCAGAAATTTTAATGCTTAAACCTTTTGCAAATTTCCAGAACCTTTGTTTGAGAAAATATGATATTTATCAGGTTTAATTCTTATTTTTGCTTCAGATTCTCAATGTGTTATTTATGTCAAACTGTGAGCAATGCATAGTGCGTGAATTAGGCTCTTTGAAAGCCTTAGAAAAACAAGAGTTAATTCACTTAGCTGCTTGTAAAGAGGCATATTTAGTCAAAAAAGGCGAAGTCATTTTTGAAGAAGGCGAACGAATGAAAGGCGTTTATTGCGTGAAAGACGGCGTGTGTAAATTGGTCAAACTCAATGCCGATGGTAAAGAATCTATTCTGCGATTAGTCAAAAAAGGCGAACTTTTAGGGCAACGCTCTGTGATTAGCGAAGAAACAAGTTTTCTATCGGCTGTTGCCATCGAAGATATGCAGGTGTGTTTTATCCCGCGTACCGAAATCATGAAATTTATCAAAGATAACGCTAATTTTTCTCTTGAAATTACCAAAGATATTTGTAGCCAACTCAAAGAGGCCAACTCGATATCTGTTGATTTTTCTCACAAAACAGTCAAAGAAAGATTAGCACGAGTTTTGATTCATCTACTCGAATTGTCGGGCGAAGACGAACAGCAAAACATCAACATCCAAATCAGCCGAGAAGAACTTGCTAATATGGCTGGTACCGCCACCGAAAGTTGTATCCGATTGCTATCAGAAATGAAAAAAGAAGGTTTGATTGCACTCAACAAAAAGAAAATCAAAATCCTTAATTTTTCTGCTTTAAAAAAGATGACCCAATAAATATACCTGAAATTTTACGAAAAAAGGTTATTTTAGCCGAATGATTTCAGCAGACAACATACAACAGTTAAAAACATCCATACAAAACGCCCAAAACATTGCCATCATTCCGCACAGAAATCCTGATGGAGATGCTATTGGTTCAACCTTAGCTTTGTGGCATGTATTGAAACAAATGGGCAAAAACGCTAAAGTAATTTCACCCAACGATTTCCCTCCCTTTTTACAGTGGATGCCCGGCTCTGACCAGATTATCGCTTTTGAATCTTATCCTGAAGACGTAAAAAGATTATTGGAACAATCTGATTTAATTTTTACTTTAGATTTCAACGCACTACATCGGGTTGGCGACCAATTACAAATATTCTTGGAACAGCTTTCTACAGAATACATTATGATAGACCACCATCAGATGCCTGATAATTATGCCGAAACAACATTTTCGGACGTGAATTATGGCTCAACCTGTGAATTACTGTACGATATTTTGGTGGCTGCTGGTTTCGACCAATATCTCGACGCCAACTCTGCAACGTGTATATACACCGGAATTGTAACCGACTCCGGCTCGTTCAGATTTGTAAAAACCTCAGCACATACACATCGAGTGGTGGCTAATTTGATTGATTATGGCATTGACAATCCTCAAATACACGTAAATCTATTTAACAACAACTCTTACAACCAATTACAGCTTTTAGGTAGAGCACTCAACCAATTGAAAATAATTGGTAGTAACAAGGTTTCATATACTTATTTATCGCAAAAAGATTTGAATGAATTTCACTATCAAAAAGGCGATACCGAAGGAATTGTCAATTACGGATTATCTATTGAAGGCGTAGAATTAGCTGTAATATTTATCGAACAAAAACAAGAAGGAATCATCAAAATATCATTCCGCTCACAAGGCGACATCGATGTGAATCAATTTGCCCGAAAACATTTTAACGGTGGCGGACACATTAATGCAGCTGGCGGAAAGTCGTTTGATTCTTTATCAAAAACCATAGCCAATTTTGAAAGTATAATTACCAACGAATTTTGATTATGAAACACCGCATCATTATTTTTTGTAGTTTGATTTTAGGTCTATCTGCCTGCCAACAAAAAGCAGAAATAAGAAAACCGGTATCTCAATCGGGCGGAGAATATATCAAAGAATCTGCCGAGCGAAATCAGTTTATCGTTTCAGACGAAATCGAAGCTATTCAGCAATACATCAAAAATGATTCTTTGCATAAATATTACCAATCCGAATCTGGTTTTTGGTATAAATATCTCAAAGCTAATATTCGAGATACCATCACACCGCAAACCGGAGATGTGGTAGATATTGAATTTAGTATCAAATATCTGAACAACGAAATTATTTATGACGTTAATGAAACTTCTCCTAAAATTTATGTTGTAGATAAACAAGAAATTATGCCTGGACTACGCAAAGGCATCAAAATTATGCGTTCGGGAGAGCGTATCGTTTTTCTATTTCCATCCCATTTAGGATACGGATTTGTCGGCGACAGAGACCGCATCGGAAGCAATCAACCTATTATTTGTGAAGTATTTTTAAAAGAAATTAAACATTAAAATTATGAAGCTGTTCAACAATTTTTTTCTAGGACTTATCCTGATTAGTTTTTCCGCAATTGCCCAACAAAAAGAAGGCATTTTTGCACACATCAACACAGAAAAAGGCGAAATCGTTATCGAACTCACTTATGACAAAACGCCGGTTACGGTTGCCAATTTCATTTCGCTTGCCGACGGAACCAACAAATATGTTGATGAAAAATTCAAAGGCAAAAAATACTACGATGGTCTTAATTTTCATCGAGTGATTAAAGATTTTATGATTCAAGGTGGCGACCCTAATGGTAATGGCTCTGGTAATCCTGGCTATCTTTTTGATGATGAATTTGTGGATGAACTCAAGCACAATCGTGCAGGAACACTGTCTATGGCAAATCGTGGCCCAGCAACCAATGGTTCTCAATTTTTTATCACACACACCGCCACTCCACACTTAGACGGCAAACACACGGTTTTTGGTTATGTTACCAAAGGTCAAGATGTGGTTGATGCTATTGAACAAAACGACAAAATCAATACAATAACTTTTGAGTTCATCGGTAAATCTGCTAAAAAATTCAAAGCCAAAAAAGTCTTTGACCATTACATGAAATCCAAAGAAAAAGCAGAAAAACAAAAACAAAAGAAATTTAAAGAAAATGCCAAACGTTTTGCCGAAGCTAAAGAGAAAGCTTTCACTACAGACGAAGGCGTGAAAATTTTTATCTACGAAAAAGGCTCTGGAGAAAAACCTCAAAAAGGTGATGAAATCGTGATTGATTACTCTGGTTTTCTGGAAGACGGAACGCTATTTGACAGTAGCATTGAACAAGTTGCAGAAGAAAACTTTTCTCTCAACACAGCCAAACAAAAAGCCGGTGCATATCAACCGCTACCCTACACGATTGGTGGTTATCAAAATATGATTAAAGGATTTGACGCTGCCGTAAACTATCTCGATTATGGCGACAAAGCATTGATTTTCATTCCGGCTGAATTGGGTTATGGTCAAAGAGCCGTGGGACCAATTCCTGCAAATGCTAACCTGGTATTCGAAATGCAATTAATTAAATAATTTTTAAACCAAATATTATACAATGAAAAAAATAATGGGACTTTTGTTACTATCGGTAGTAACATTTACAGCTTGTAAAAAGACAGAAAACACTGAAACCACCGACAATGCAGATAAAACAGATTTATCTGAAGGGTTGTACGCAAATATCGAAACGGAAAAAGGTGATATTCTCTTGCAATTAGAGTTTGAAAAAACGCCTGCTACAGTAGCTAATTTTGTAGCTTTAGCCGAAGGAAACCATCCGAATGTTGATGAAAAATTTAAAGGCAAACCTTTCTACGACGGATTAACATTCCATCGAGTAATTCAAGATTTTATGATTCAAGGTGGCGACCCAAGTGGTAATGGTTCTGGCGGTCCGGGATACACTTTTTTTGACGAATTTGTTGATGACCTTAAACACGACAAAGCCGGAATTTTATCTATGGCAAATGCAGGTCCATCAACCAATGGCTCGCAATTTTTTATCACCCATGTTCCAACTCCACATTTAGATGGTAAGCACACTGTTTTTGGTCATGTGGTAGAAGGTCAAACAGTGGTAGATTCGATTGCAGAAGGAGATAAAATTGTTTCGGTTAAAATTATCCGTTCCGGAAAAGCAGCGACTGATTTTAATGCTCCGAAAGTATTTGAAGAAGAAATCGGTAAATTAGAGAAAACCATCAGCGACAATGCTGCTTATCTCAAAGAAACGAAAGACAAAGCTACACAAGCCGATGGCGTAAAAATATTTGTTTTTGAAAAAGGAAATGGTGAAAAACCTAAAGATGGAGAACAAGTAAAAATTCATTATGCTGGATTTTTAGAAAACGGTAATTTGTTTGACACCAGCCTTGTAGAAACTGCAGAAAAATTCCGCAAATTGAATGTTCAACGTAAAATGCAAAATGCTTATCAACCGATTACATTTATTTATGGAGAAAAAGATGGCTTGATTCCTGGCTTTATTCAAGGTATTGAACATTTGAATTATGGCGACAAAGCATTGGTTTTCATTCCGGCTGAATTAGGTTATGGAGAAAGAGCGATTCCAGGAGTGATTCCGGCAAATAGTAACTTGATTTTTGAAATGCATTTGGAGAAATAAAATCATTTTTGAACTAATAAATAATTCCGCTTCTGAAAATTGATTGTTTTAAGAAGCGGTTTTTCTTTATCTTTGTTTATCAATAAAAAAAATCAACATGGGCGAGGTAAAATTAGAAACCGTTTTATGGTCAATTGCAGCACTGATAGCAGTGGTTGTACTATACTATTTTATCAACAGAAAAAATATCCGTTTGGAAGAAGCTAAAAGAAAACATCTCAAACAACAACTGGGGCAACAGATAAATCACAGTATTACACAAAAAAAAGCAACTCCACAAACGCTTCAGGCGTATGAACGATTAATGATTTTAATTGACCGAATAGCTATCGCCAAACTGGTTAGTCGTGTGCAACCAGTATCGACAGTAAAAAAGGATTATGCCGATTTTTTGATTAAAAATATTGAACAAGAGTTTGACTTTAACGCTTCGCAAGAATTGTATGTTTCCAAAGAAGCTTGGTCAGTCGTAGATGCTGCCAAAAATGCAGTGATACAAGATGTCCTCAAAACCACTTTGAGCATAGAAAGCAATAGTGCTTATGATTTGCAAACACATTTATTGCAAACCAACAACTCTCAGGCATTGATTGCTTTAGCCAAAAATAAACTTCGCGAAGATGTTTCAAATTTGGTATGATTTATGTTATGATTAAATCAATTAAAAAAATAAAAAGATGAAAAAAGTAGTATTATCAATGTGTTTGTTGGGCGGATTATTCCTGACAAGTTGCGAATCAGAAGACAAATGTCACTGCGAAATATACCAAAAAGTGTATGACGATGAAGGCAATTACACTATCGACTATCAAGGAACTGTTGACGGAAACTGTGCAGATATTGAAGATAGAGACGAAGTAGAGTTTGAATATTATAATATCAGTTGTGATTAACCGTAAAAAAACGACTCATTGCTGAGTCGTTTTTTTTCATTTTTAGAAGTCGTCATCCTCGTCGAAATCATCTTCGTCAAAGTCTTCGTCACCTTCGCTTTTTACTTTTTTAGGTTGAGGTTTAATATCCAAATCCTCGTTCGGAATGTCGTCCACATCGACCAACTCGTCATCATCTTCGTCATAATTTTCGATACGATCTGCCAATTTGGTACTCACTTTTACCAGATAGATAGTATCTTCTGTTCTAACTTCTACTGCCTCAACAGTTTCGTTTTTGGCATTTTTAAACCGGATAATGTCTGTATCGTCATATCCGTCAGGGAATTTTTCCACTAAGAGTGTCAAAATTTCGTTCGTCAATTTGGCGTAATCAACTATAACTCGTTTCATTATTTGGCTACTTTTGTTGTGCTCCAAAAATACTATGCTTGATTAAATCTACAAGTAGATTTTGGGATTTTTTTTCATTTTTTTTACTGTCCTAAAATATAGGCAAATACAAGCGGCGCAACGATTGTAGCGTCTGATTCAATCACATATTTAGGCGTATCTACATCTAATTTTCCCCAAGTAATTTTCTCGTTTGGTACCGCACCGGAATACGAACCATAAGATGTTGTTGAATCTGAAATCTGACAGAAGTACGACCAGAAAGGAACATCTTCCCACTCCAAATCTTGATACATCATCGGCACCACACAAATCGGGAAATCTCCTGAAATTCCTCCTGCAATTTGGAAGAATCCTACACCTTTTCCACCTGAATTTGCTCGATACCATTCAGTCAAATAAATCATGTATTCGATACCAGATTTAACGGTCGATGCTTTGAGGTTTCCTTTGATTACATTGGATGCAAAAATATTACCGGTGGTTGAATCTTCCCAACCTGGACAAACTATCGGCAAGTTTTTCTCAGCCGCTGCTACAATCCAAGAATTTTTTGGGTCGATTTCGTAATATTGCTCCAAAACACCTGAATTTACAACTTGGTATAAAAATTCGTGTGGCAAATAACGCTCACCTTTTTCTTCGGCTGCGTGCCAAACATCTTCTAAATGTTTTTGCAAACGACGGAAAGCCTCTTCTTCCGGAATACAAGTATCGGTTACCCGATTGTAATGATTGTCTAATAATTCGCGTTCTTGTTCTGGCGTTAAATCACGATAATTCGGGATTCTTTTGTAATGTGAATGAGCTACCAAGTTCATCACATCTTCTTCTAAATTGGCTCCTGTACAAGAAATAATATGTACTTTGTCTTGGCGAATCATTTCTGCCAAAGAAACGCCCAACTCGGCAGTACTCATAGCTCCGCCTAACGAAACCAACATTTTTCCGCCTTCCAAAAGGTGTTGTTCATAACCTTTGGCTGCATCAACTAATGCTGCTGCATTGAAATGACGATAATTATGTTCGATAAATTGAGAAATTGGTCCTTTCATAATTGTAATATTTTTAATTAATCTTCTTTTTTATATCCTAATATTTTCAATACGTCTTCTGCACTTTGTTGTTCTGAGAACACTTCACTGGCAACGATACCGTTTTTATCTCGGTCAATCAGAATGTGTTTAGGTTGTGGAATCAAACAGTGATGAATTCCTCCTTGTCCGCTAATAGTTTCTTGATAAGCTCCGGTATTGAAAAATCCTATGTACAACGGTTTATCTTTGTTATATTTTGGCAAATATATCGCATTGAGGTTTTGTTCAGAATTATAATAATCATCTGAATCACAAGTTAATCCGCCCAACAAAACACGTTCATAAGTTTCGTTCCAACGGTTTACTGCCAACATCACAAATCGTTTATTAATCGCCCAAGTATCAGGCAATGTGGTAATGAATGACGAATCAATCATATTCCATTTTTCTCTATCGTTTTGTTGTTTTTGTTGCAACACCTTATATATAGCACCTCCACTTTCGCCTACGGTAAAGCTACCAAATTCAGTAAAAATATTAGGCACATCCACTTCGGCATCATCACAAGCCATTTTGATTTGGTTGATGATTTCATCGACCATATATTCGTAGTCATAGCTAAATGCCAACGAATTTTTGATTGGAAACCCTCCACCGATATTCAAACTATCCAAAGTTGGACATTCTTTTTTGAGTGCAATATACACTTTCAAACATTTGAGCAATTCGTTCCAATAATACGCCGTATCGCGGATACCGGTATTGATGAAAAAATGCAACATTTTGAGCTCAACTTTCGGATTGTCTTGAATATTTTTACGGTAAAAAGGTACGATATTTTTATATCCAATTCCCAAGCGAGAAGTATAAAACTCAAATTTGGGTTCTTCTTCGGACGCAATGCGAATACCTACACTAAACTTATCTTCAATCGCTGCCGACAACAAATCCAACTCTTCGTAATTATCGATAATCGGAATGGTGTTTTTGTGTCCGTTATTCATCAACCGAGCAATATTGTCGATATACAAATCACGCTTGAAACCATTGCAAATCACAAAGGTTTTGTTGCTGATGGTTTTTTCTTTTAATAATTGCTCAACAATATTAATATCAAAAGCCGAAGAAGTTTCGACATGAATATCGTTTTTGAAAGCTTCGTCCATCACATATTTGAAGTGCGAGCTTTTTGTGCAATAGCAATAATGGTATTTTCCTTCATATTTATGCTTTTCCATCGCTTTACGAAACCATGTTTTGGCTTTGCTAATATTGTTGGAAATCTGAGGTAAATAAGTGAATTTCAAAGGCGTACCATATTGCTCAACCAATTTCATCAAATCGATATTGTGGAAAAGCAAACGGTCTTTATCCAAAGTGAATTCTTCCTGCGGAAAATAAAAAGTTTGATTAATTAAATCAATATACTTTACGTTCATGTTTCAAAAGTTTAAATAATAAATTCCTATATGAGATTAAAATCTGTATGTAGAAATTTAATTCAAACCCTGATATTTGCGTAAGCAATAGTAAGTTTCTGTGTCTTTCTGACACTAATTCGCAACAATAAATCTACGAGCGAATTGATATATTTGAGATATTTTTTCATCAGCACAACTGCATGCCAACCTGGCGAAAATTAATTTTAATTAAACCATTTAGGAAAGGCAAATGTATAAAATATTATTATGCAAAATCATATTCTTGCAATTTATTGATTGTGGCTATAAAAATTTAAAGCTTCAATAACTTCTTTTTCGCTAATCAATTGATTATAAATAGCTTTTGATTTCCCTGCAAGCAAAACAAAAAACATTTTTCCGTCTATATTTTTTTTATCGTGCCGCATCAAGGCGACAATTTCGTCTATTTGTTCGGCAGTAAAATTTATTTTTGGATAAATCGCACGAATTTTTGTTCGAATTTCTTGAAAATATTCCTCCTCGATAAGTTCTTTTTTCCATGACAAATAAGCTTCCACAATCATACCTTCTGCAACAGCAAAACCATGTTTAATCGGTTGATTACTATTTAAAAAATAACTTTCAAAAGCATGTCCGACAGTATGCCCAAAATTCAATGTTTTTCGAATATTTTGCTCTTTAAAATCTGCCAAAACAACTTGATTTTTTATTACAACCGAACGATAAATCAACTGTTCAATATCCAATTCATTCACCTTGCTCAAATCTGATAATTGTTGCCAATATGCCTCATCTGCAATCAAACCGTGTTTGAGCATTTCTGCCCAACCAGACAACCATTCTTCTTTTGGTAAAGTAGATAAAAAAGTAGTGTCAATCCCGACTAATTTTGGAAAACAAAACACACCAATTTCGTTTTTATAGCCGTTCAAATCGATACCAGTTTTTCCACCAACCGACGCATCAACCATCGCCAACAAAGAAGTAGGCACATTCACACAATCAATTCCGCGTTTGAATGTCGCGGCGGCAAATCCGCCCAAATCGGTAATTACTCCACCGCCAAGTGTTATTAACAACGACTTTCTGTCTGCCCCGAATTCTGTCATCGTTTGCCAAATTCCGGTACATGTTTCTATATTTTTGTGCTCCTCCCCTGCTTCGACTTCTATAATTTCGATGGGTTTGTCCGTTGCCAAATCTGCTAAAAACGAAGGCAAACAATCCTCATAAGTATTAGAATCTGTAAGAATAAAAATCAGCGAATAATTTTGATTTTCAATATATTGAGAAAGCGTATTATAAAATTCCGAACCAAAAATTATTGTACTATTTTGTAAAGAATTTATTTTCATGAAAATATTTTCCTACAAAAATAAATTAAAAAATCAGGAAGTACATATCTTTGCAGTTCTTATTATTCATAAAATGGAAAAGCTTTTTGATAACACCGAGGTTGCTTTTGCTTTAAAATCTGACAAAGAACTTAGAAGAGCACAATTTTTATTTAAAATGATTAGCCATCCTTCGATGGTAAAAATCGGGACTTCACTCACTCATTTTGCTATTAAAACAAAACTGCCTGTAAAAGGTTTGATTCGTTCTACTGTTTTCGACCATTTTTGTGGTGGCGTAAGCGAAGATGATTGCCTGAAAGTTGTGGATAAAATGTATAACAAAGGCGGTGTTTCGTCTGTTTTGGATTATTCTGTAGAAGGTAAAGAAACCGAAGAACAGTTTGATGCTGCCGAACAAATGACTATCAAAACGATATATTTTGCCAAAGAACGACAAGCCATTCCTTTTGCAGTTTTTAAACCAACTGGCGTAGGTCGTTTTGATTTATATGTGAAAGTTGGCGAAAAACAACCACTTTCTGAAGATGAAAAAAACGAATGGAATCGCATTGTACAACGGTTTGACAACATTTGTCGCCAAGCTTATGAAAACGATGTGAAATTGCTGATTGATGCCGAACATAGCTGGATGCAAGATGCCGCCGATGATTTAACATTGGATATGATGCGAAAATACAATAAAGAAAAAGCTATTGTTTACAATACTGCACAAACCTACCGTTGGGATCGTTTGGATTACATCAAAAAAATCCATCAAATTGCAATGCAAGAAGGTTTTCATATCGGACTAAAAGTGGTTAGAGGTGCTTATATGGAAATCGAGCGAGAACGCGCCCAAGAAAAAGGTTATCCTTCCCCAATCTGTGCTACCAAATCGCAAACCGATGCAACTTTCAATAATAGCGTAACTTATATGTTAGAAAATCTGAACAACAAAACAGCTTTGTTTGCTGGCACACACAACGAAGAAAGTACGTATTTGGTGATGAATATCATGCAACAAAACGGGATTTCGCCTGATGACGACCGTGTGTGGTTTGGACAATTGTACGGAATGAGCGACAACATCAGCTACAATTTGGCAAAGAATGGCTATCATGTGGCTAAGTATTTGCCTTTTGGTCCGGTTTATGACGTGATGCCATATTTAATTCGTCGAGCGGAAGAAAACACTTCTGTTGCCGGACAAACCAACCGAGAACTTGACCTTATTGAAAAAGAAATTAAAAGACGAAAATCTGCTAACCGATAAAACAACAACAAACCCAATTATTTTAGAGATAATTGGGTTTTGTTTTTTTACTTTTTCAAATACGCTACTTCTTTGTCCGGAAATTTCTTTTCGACCCATTTCACTAATCTTTTCTTGGTATTTTTGGAAATTTTCAAAATAGGTGGAATCTTAGTAAAATCTTGTTTATTAAACATTTCTATAGTCTGATTCAAATCCATCCCTTGAAAAATTTTAGACAAAAAGAATTCATTCCAATATTGATTCCATTCATTTTTGTTTGACCAATAATGAGCAATACAATCTGAACTTTCTGTCAAACCATACGTGTGCTTGAGTGCTACCGACAAACTAAATTGCTCCAATAATCGGTCGGTAACTTTATGCTTACACAAAAAATCACAAACAGAAAGTGCTAATTCAAATTCTTGTCCATTTTTTGTATTCGGGCTGACGACTACGCCGGCATTCCACATATCAAAATCAGCTAAATTTTTGACCGGCGAACCAGAAAGAGTCGCAATTTGTCGATGCATTTTTTTGACTGTTTTGCTCGAATCGTTTTTGATTGCTCCTTCATTAAGATGCATCAAAGCTCTATTTTCGGAGAGTGTTTGGGTAATTTTACTTTTTTCGTTGTACAAAAACGTATCGGTATCCAAATAAACAATCGGTTCGTCTTTATACAAAGCACTCATCGTTTGTATCGCTTTGATTTTTGCCCGCCAAAAATAATTGTATTCACCTTTCCATTCGCGCAATTGTTCGGCAGAAAGCGGAATTATATTGACATCATTTTTCAATCCGTCGAACCAAATCGGATGATCAGTAATTACATTGATGGTTTTTAAATCTTTACAATTTGCTTTAAATGAAACAATTGAAGCATGTGCTTGTAAATAATTATGGTAATGATTACCGAAAATAAGGTACAATAAGTGCATAAATTTGCTGATTAAAATTAGGGCAATCTACGAAAAAGATAAACAAAAACAAATTTGACCGATTACAGTAAATAATCTGTTAGTTGCTGCATAATGATTTCTTTAGAAAAATGTTTTTGTGCAAACTCTTTTCCGTTTTGTCCATATGTTGATATAAGTTGTGGATTTTCGACAAATATTTTTATTTTTTCTACCGCTTCGTCCAAATTATTAGGTGTAATCAAAAAGCCGTTGTATTCATTCTTTACCAATTCTGGCATACTATTATCATCAAATGCAATACAAGGTTTTTCGCACAAATTGGCTTCTACCAAAACATAACCAAAACCTTCCCAAACCGACGAAAGAAAAAAAACATCAATCCCCGAAAGGAAGTCTTTAACATTGGTTTCAAAACCAGTAAAAATCACATTTTCCTCCGTATTTTGGTCTTTGTTATATTGTTTGAGTTCGGTTTCTAATTCGCCCGTTCCTCCGATATAAATTTTGTGATGGATATTTTGTTCGGTAAGTTTTTTGGATAAATCTATCAAAAATTTTTGATTTTTTTGAAAAGACAATCTACCTAAATTTCCGATGATGATTTCGTTGTTTTCTCTACTGATTTTTGGAGCACTTTCGCGTTGCAAAAATGCTTGAATATCAATATAATTATAGATTACTTTGATTTTCTCTTCCGGAAATAAATTCGGGTTATTTTGCAAAATCGTTTTTTTCGTTGCTTGTGAATTTGCCAAAATATCAGTAACCCAATTTTTGAAAATATAGCGATTCAGCCATTTATTTTTGATCGGAATTGCCGAACCTCGACGATAAATAATGCGTTTAACACCCGCTTTGTTCGCTGCATTGGCTGCAATTTTCAAATCGCCTGGATGATTAATGATGATGGTTTCTATCTGCTCTTTTCTCAATATTTTTGCCAACCGATTGACTTTAAACGGATTCAAAAAACTGAGATTAGACAAATTTACCGGAACAAAACTAATGTTTGGATGAGCTTGTAATTTGTCGTGAATTTTCCCGTTCGGATTGCCAAAAAAATAAACCTGGTGATTCATCTCCGAAAGACTAACGGCAGTTTCGTAATGCCATTTTTCGCCACCACCCCAAAATTTGATTGAATTAAAAAAAGCTATTTTCATGTGCTGGGCTTATTTTTTTGTTGTAATTCTTTAATTTTTATATATTTAAGAAAAGTCCCAAACGAAGCAAAACAGCAAATCAGAAAACCGTGATAGCCGTCTAAAAATCCTTTTTTGATGAAATAGTTTTTAAAGAATTTCCAAAACGGATTCAGCACTATTTTTGTGAATCCGATTTTTTTATTTGGTTTTCTTTTGTAAGAATTTTGAGCAGCAATGTTGGTGTAGCTTCGTACTTTTTGGTAGTGTTCATCGATAGAATCATAGGCCCAATGCAACAAATCTCCGCGAAGGTTTTCTTTGCTTTTCGGCTCATCTAAAACAATGATTTCGTGTAAGTTATTTTCTCCTTTCCAACGTGCTTTGTGTCGATTGAAAAGCCGTATTTTGTTATCTGGATACCAGTTAGAATGTTTTATCCATTTGCCACAATAATTATTCAAACGATTGAAAGAATATCCATCAAAAGTTGGATTCTCTTTGATGGCTGATATTGATTTTTTTAATTCTTCAGAAAGTGCTTCATCCGCATCGAGCGAAAGTACATAATCATATTTTGCTTGATTGCTGGCGAAATTTTTCTGCGTGGTAAACCCTTCAAATTTATTCTCAATAAACCTGACGTTGTATTTCAAACAAATTTCTTTGGTTTTGTCTGTCGAAAACGAATCGATCACAACAATCTCGTCCACGACTTCCATCATCGATTTCAAACAGTTTTCGATAAACCTTTCTTCATTATAAGTAATGATAACGCCTGAAATTTTTGTCATAATCAGTTTATTTCCTTGCAAAGATATATTTTGCTTATTGATATTCGTGTATATTTGTCGAAAAAATGATGAACTCTCCTTTGATTTCAATTGCGTTATGCACCTACAATGGCGAAAAGTTTTTATCGGAACAATTAGATTCGATTGTTAAGCAAACTTATCAAAACATTGAAGTGATTGCTGTGGATGATTGTTCTTCGGATAACACTTTGCTTATTTTGCAAGAATATGCGAGTAAATATCCATTTATTAAAGTGTTTCGCAATAGTGAAAACAAAGGATATAGTAAAAATTTTGAACATGCCATTTCCCTCTGTCAAGGTGAATATATTTCTATTTCTGACCAAGATGATATTTGGGTTGCCAACAAATTGGAGTTGCTTTTGGCTAAAATAAAAACGAATGACGATTTACTGGTTCATTCTATTTCTTCTAAAATTGACGAAAACGGGAAAAGTCTCCATCAAACCACTTTCGACAAACGTTCTTCTGATTATGACAGCGGTGACCCGAGAATATTGACATTGTTTAATATTTTTTTAGGACATTCGATGTTATTCAAACGGGATTTGGCTCAAATTGCTTTTCCGATTCCACCACACAGTACTTACGACGCTTGGTTAGGATTTGTGGCTACAAATCAAAAGCGTGTTTGTGTGCTTGAAGAAGTAACCACATTTTTCCGTCAGCACAACAATAACACAAGTAAAAATTGGGAAGGCGAGACAAAACTGGAAAAAATCAGATTATTACAAAACAAAATTGAGGATTTTCTTACTGTTCCAGATGTGCAACACAGAGCTTTTTTTGAGAAATTATACAATCTTGTAGAAAAACGTGTAAACGGTTCAATGAATATAAACCTGTTGCTGTTTTTACTTAGACACAGAAAAGTGCTCGCCTCAACCTTCAATACCGGTACTATTTCTAAATTAAACCATATCAGAAAGTTTTATATATGATTTTGTGGATAAAAAAAACGGCTGAACCATCGATTCAACCGTTTATACTTTTATATTGTTTTGATTTAGAACGAATACATTACTCCAATTCTGGTGGTAACAATACTTGCGGAATTTTCTGAACCACCAACCGGCAATCCGTTAAAACCGTAATCTTGACTCAAATTAAGAATATATGTTGCGTCTAAGAACACTGACCAATTGTCTGTGAAAACATATTTAGGCATAATTCCTATTTGTACAGAACCAACTTTGTCATCATTGAGCGTATTACTTTTGCCTATTCCTAAACCTAACCCTGCATGAGCATCTACTCTAAAATCAGAATACAAACCGGTTGCCGCCGAAATATCGTAAACAGCCTCCAACGCTAATTTGTGGAATGTCAATCCTAAATCGCTGTTGTCTTTGTGTTCAAATTTATTCATTTCATAAGTTCCTCTCAATGACCAAAAATCATCGATTTGGTATCTTGCACCTGCGTGAAAACTCACAAAACTTCCATAGTCAGAAACTTTACCTTCGGTTGGTTTCGGAGATAATGGTGTGTTCAAACCATAACCAGCTTCTAATGAAACTCTATTCCAAAAATCTGATGTCTGAGCCTGAGCTGCAAATGATAATCCTAACGTTAATGTTGCTGCCAGCAAAAAGCGTTTGATGTTCATAATAATATTGTTTAAATTTTATTTTGACAAATGTATGAATAATATTGTATTTTCTTGATATTATTTAAAATATCCAATAAAAAAACAGACTACAAGTGAGTAGTCTGTTTTCAAACATTTTTAAAACTCTCCATTATGGCAGAAAATTTAGATAAAAATAATCTAAAAATTATTTCCAACTAAATATTTATTAACTCGCTTCTTCTGTTTTGCTTGAATCACTAATCAAACGATTAAGTTCTTGCATTTCTTGTTTGGTCAATTTGCGGTATTTTCCGGTAGGAACATCTAATGATATATTGATTATTCGCACTCTTTTTAAAGCTTTGACTTCGTAACCTAAATGTTCACACATTCGACGAATTTGCCTATTCAAACCTTGTGTAAGTATGATTTTGAATGTATAAGCATTGATTTTCTCAACCTTGCTTTTTTTCGTCATCGTATCAAGAATAGGCACGCCTTGACTCATTCGCATCACAAATCGGTCGTTGATGGGTTTATCAACTTTAACGATATATTCTTTTTCGTGGTTATTTCTGGCTCGCAAAATTTTATTCACAATATCTCCGTCATTGGTCATCAACAACAACCCTTCTGAATCTTTATCTAACCGCCCAATCGGAAAAATTCGTTCGGGATAATTAATATAATCAACCACATTGTCTTTGACCTTGGTATTTGTCGTACATTCTATCCCGACGGGTTTATTGAAAGCGATGTACACAAACTCGTTTTCGCGTTTTTGGATAGATTTCCCATCTACTTCTATAAGGTCTTTATCACTGACCTGTGCTCCCATTTCTGCCGGTTTTCCGTTAATGGTAACTCTATTTTCGCTAACCAGCGTATCGGCTTGCCTACGTGAGCAATAACCAACTTCTGACAAATATTTATTGATTCGTTTTGTTTCTTGCATAGTGTAAATTTAACACAAAAATTATTCAGTAAGAAATTGATACATCTGTTTATAAACAGCTTGATTATACAAGCTGTGTCCTACATTTTTAGTGGTGTACATCAAAATTTCCGGATGTCTTTTTTTGATTTCAGTGGCATTATTATACGGTACAATCGTATCTGTTTCGTCGTGAATCCAAAGAATCGGTTGTTGAATTTTGGCTATAAATTCTGCTGCGGAATATGTCGATAAATCAATACCAAAATCGGTTTTAAACAAACGAAGAAATCGTCGATATGCCCGATTACTCATGCCGAGCAAATGTTTGTAATTGATGAGCAAACCTTCAAATTTATTCGGGCTGCCCATGATGACTATTTTGGAAAGTTGTTTATTTTGATACACACTTTGATAATACAGCGAAGTAAATCCTCCAAACGAATGTCCGACCAAAAATTTGGGTTGATAAATCTGACAAACCTCATCAATAGCCTGGCTATACACAATCGGGTTGAGTTCGTAACCATCGCTCAATCCTTGTGCCGGAGCGTCGATAGCGATAATATGAAAATTTTTCTTTTTCAAAAATTGAATGAGTCCAATCCAGCGGTAGGCGTTACTCTCCCAACCGTGAATGAGCAATATTTTTTCGCCTTCGTTTTTCCATTCATAAATATGGATGTTTTTTCCATCGATAAGTATCGGTTGTTGTTGAGCTTGTGCCAGAAAATCTGGTAATTGCTCCCTTTTTCCTTTCCGCGGATGCGAAAATAAGCGATAGGCAATCTGCGCAGATTTTTTCGGTTGAATCCACGAAAGTAAATTCAACGCAAAACCTACTGATTTAGTCAATAAAAAGTAACGTATTTTTTTTAGCATAAAAAAAAGCCTCATATTTCAGAGGCTTATTCAATTATTTCATCTTGCTGATGAGCTTATCTATTTTTTCTTTTTCCTCTTCTGCCAAAGCAACATCTACCAGTATTCGTCCACTATGTTCGTCCACCATAATTTTTTTGCGAGTAGCGATTTCTACCTGCACTTGCGGTGGAATAGTGAAGAAAGAACCGCTGGCAGCTCCTCTTTCGATAGAAACTACTGCCATACCATTTCTCACTCCTTTACGGATTCGTTGGTAAGCTTGTAACAATCTTTCATCGATTTGTTCACTAAACTCTTGTGATTTTTTCAACAAAAATTCTTCTTCTTTCTCTGTTTCGCCCAAAATGTTGTTGAGCTCACCTTCTTTGTGTGCCAAATGCTCTTTCTTGAAAGTGATTTTTTCTGTGGTTTCTTCGATAGATTTTTTCTTGAACTCGAGATTTGCACCTAATTCTTTGATGTTTTTCTCAGCCAATTCAATTTCTAATTCTTGAAATTCAATTTCTTTAGCCAAAGAGTTAAATTCTCTGTTGTTACGAACATCTTTTTGCTGCTCATTATACTTTTTGATAGCTGCTTTGTGCGTTTCGATGTCATTTTTTTTCTGCTTGATTTGCTCCTCGACAGACGTCAACTCTTCGTTTAGTTTTTCCAAACGTGTTGTTAGCCCGACCATTTCGTCTTTCAAGTCTTCTACTTCCAACGGAAGCTCGCCTCTCATACTTCTGATTTCATCTATCTTAGAGTCAATGAGTTGCAAATCATACAAAGCTCTCAATTTATCCTCTACAGTTACTGTTTGTGCTTTTTTCGCCATATCTGTCTATAAGTAGTTAACCGGATTGGTATTTATTACTGATAAAATTACCGCAAAAGTAGGTATTTTTTTTGTAAGATAATCATAAATATAATTTTTTGTAAATCTCTCACTTTCAAAATGTCCAATATCTGCCAGTAAAATCTTATTTTCTGCCCGAAAAAAATCGTGATATTTCATATCAGCGGTAATCAAAACGTCTGCTCCTTTGGCAATTGCAGCCTGAATAGCAAAAGCTCCAGAACCGCCCAAAACTGCGACTTTTTTCACTTTTTTACCTAAAAAAACTGAATGTCGCACGACGCCTGTTTCCATCTTCTGCTTTACGAATAAAAGAAAATCTTTTTCATCTTGTGCCGATTCCAATTCGCCAATCATACCAAGCCCAATATTTTGATGTTTATTTTCGGTTTTGTAAATTTCATAAGCAACTTCTTCGTATTTATGACTGTCAAAAAGTGCTTTCAGGATTTTATTTTGCAGATGTTTTTCAAATGTTACTTCAATTTTCGTCTCTTGGGCTTCGATAAATTCTTGTTTTTCTCCCACCACCGGATTGCTGTCATCATTTCCTTGATAAGTACCTTTTCCATCAGAATTGAAACTGCAATTTTCATAGTTTCCGATATTTCCAGCACCTGCCTCGAAAAGTGCTTTTCGTACTTGAATGGCATTATCTATCGGTGCGTAAGTAACCAGCTTATAGATAAAATTTTCTTTTTCGACAAGCATTTTCGGATTCTTGATACCGAGCTTATCACACATGATTTTGTTCACTCCATTTTTGTGATTATCCAACGCAGTATGCACCGAATAAATAGCAATATCGTTTTTGATTGCTTTGATAATAGCTCTTTCGACGTAAGTTTTTCCTGTGATTTTCTTTAATCCTGAAAACAAAATCGGATGAAAACAAACGACTAAATTGCATTTTTTCTGAATTGCTTCGTCAATTACACTTTCGAGTGCATCGTGGCAAACGAGAATTCCGTTTATATCCTGATTGGGATTACCGACCAATAACCCGACATTGTCAAAATCTTCTGCATAAGAAGTCGGAGTTAATTCTTCTAATACCGAAATAATTTGTTGTAGTTTCATGGTGATTTAAATCTCAATTCTTTGATTAACAGATTCATTAAACTCCCCCACAATTTCTTTCATCACCGCTGCGACAGGTTTGATTTCGTGAATCAATCCGGATATTTGCCCGATTTCCAATTCGCCTTCTTTCAAATCGCCTTCAAACATTCCGCGTTTGGCTCTGGCTCTCCCCAAAACTTCTGTGAGTTTTTCTACCGATATTCCGTTTTGATACACATTTTGTACTTGCTGATAAAACTCATTTTTGACCAAGCGAACTGGTGCTAATTCTTTCAAAGTAACCACAGTGTCGCCCTCGCCTATTTGCGTTAGCAATTGCTTGAAATTATCATGCGACGAACTCTCTTCTGTCATTGCAAACCGCGTTCCCATCTGTACGCCATCTGCACCCAAAACCATGGCAGCAAGCATACCTTTTCCGGTAGCAATACCTCCGGCAGCAATCAAAGGAATATCAATTTGTGCTTTGACCATTGGAATAAGTGTAAACGTAGTGGTTTCTTCTCTACCATTGTGTCCGCCTGCTTCAAAACCTTCTGCTACAACAGCATCTACACCGGCTTCTTGAGCTTTGAGTGCAAATTTGGACGAACTAACTACGTGTACAACTGTAATTCCGTGTTGTTTCAAAAATGATGTCCATGTTTTAGGATTTCCGGCAGAAGTAAAAACGATTTTCACGCCTTCTTCCACAATAATATCCATGATTTCTTGAATATTTGGATAAAGCATCGGTACATTTACCCCAAAAGGTTTGTCGGTTGCTTTTTTACATTTTTGGACATGTTCTCTAAAAACATCCGGATACATACTTCCAGCTCCGATAAGCCCCAAACCTCCGTTGTTACTTACTGCAGAAGCTAATTTATAACCGCTATTCCAAATCATTCCGCCTTGAATAATGGGGTATTTGATTCCGAAAAGTTGAGTAATTCTGTTCATATTTAATCTGCTGCGTAATCTTTTAGGTAATTAAATCTGTCTGTTAGCTGTCCATTTTCGCAAATGGTAGCTCTTTGTAAAACTCCGTCTGCATCGTTGTTGAAAAATGCCGGTATAATTCGTTCTAAAAACATTTCACCAAAACCTTCGCTGGCATCTTTGGGTAATTCGCATGGTAAATTATCTACTGCCATCACGCCGATAGCTTCAGGATGTGACAAAGCAACTTCTTGATGCGTTCTTGGATTATATCCATAAAAAGGTTCTGCAATGGTTGAAGGTCGAATAGTTGATGCTACCGGACCATCTATATCACAAGAAATATCTCCTACTACTTTAATTTTATTTTTGAGTGATTTCAACATATCTTGCGTTAATATATAAGGAGAACCATCTTTGTAAAAATGCCCAGCGATAAAAATATCTGCTACTTGGGTGTATTTTTCAAAATCGGTTTCAAACCATTCTGGATGTTCTCTAAAATCTTCTTTAATCATTTCGCTTCCATCCTTGCGTCGGTAATATCTGTCATAATCGATATGTGTATAGACCGGATGACTGTAACTTTTGGATAAAAAATCTTCTGGAGAAACTTCTTTCATTTTCATTCCGTCTAACATTTCTTTAGCTCCATGCCCCACTTTTCCCATTCCGGTTAGCACTACTTTAATCGGCGGTAAACTAAGCTTTTTTAGTCTATCTATCAAATCTTGTTGTCCATGCAGATTTTCTGCTTTTTGAATATGGAACAAATCAAACTGCTCGCCAAAAGTACGGAACGTGTTGTAAGCTCCGACAATTCCGGCATATCTTCCAAAACCAATTAATCGATTGCCCTGTTCATCAACCAAAGTTTCGTGGTCAATCAATCGGATATTTTTTTGCAAACAAGCTTGCAATAGTTTTTTGTTGTAAGGTTGTTTTTTGATGGTATGTGAAAAGAAAAAATAGGTTTTATTCGGAATCAAATTATCAACAGGCACTTCTTTGACTCCTAGCAATACATCGCAATCAGACAAATCACCATTGATTTCAAAGCCTAAATCGGCGTATTCTTCATCTTTAAAAACCCGGATTTCTGAAGGTTCTATTTTAAAATCGGCTTGTGGATATTGCTTTTTAAATTTCAATAATTCCTGTGGAGAAAACACCACTCGTCTGTCTGGCGGTACTTTTCCTTCTCGTATAATTCCAAATTTCATAGGCATAAATTAAAACTTGCTATAAGTTCTCAAATATACCTATTTTTTTTTACTTTTCGGAAATTAATCCCTTCATCTTATATATATTCAATCTAAATTAGTAATTTTGCA
>DATGOD010000150.1:0-3007 GCA_035306305.1 Flavobacterium sp. | reverse complement strand
TTAAAAATAACAATGGTTTTGCCATAGAACCCCCAACATAGCGTGTTTTCGGCTTGCTTGCTTCAATTCCTTTTTTTATCAATCTTGAAATTACAATAGGTTCGGAGTTGTTGTTTTCCGTTCGTTTATAACTTTTTTCTGCTCCTTTAACCATTTCTTTGTATGCAGAGTTTCCCGAAACACGAACCAAACTTTCCATAGCGATGTCACCCCATTCTGATTTTATTCCGCCCGGTTCAATGACAATTACATCTATACCAAATGGTTTTACTTCCATTCGCATAGAGTCACTCAATGCTTCAATCGCAAACTTACTTGCGTGATACCAACCGCCCAATGGTAAAGCAATTTTTCCGCCAACCGATGAAATGTTTACGATTTTACCATATTTGTTTTGTCGCATTTTCGGTAAAACTAATTGAGTTAAACGCATTGCACCAAACACATTAACCTCCATTTGGTATTTTGCGTCCTGCATTGTTACGTCTTCAATAGCACCTTCCGAACCGAAACCTGCATTGTTTACCAATACGTCAATGCTACCTGCTTCTTTGAAAATCTGTTCGACACAAGCCGTAGCACTTTCATCATTAGTAATGTCAAACGCAATAGTTTTAATGCCGTAATTTTTGAGGTCTTGCATTTTTTCTGTCCTGCGAGCAGCACCATAAACATTGTAGCCGTTTTGTGCCAAATAAATTGCGGTTGCTTTGCCAATTCCTGCCGAAGCTCCTGTTACTAAAACTGTCCTTTGCATTTCTATGAAATTTAAAATTTATAGTACAAAGGTAATTCGGGCTTGCAATGTGTTGTTTGTTGAAAAGTCCAAGTTTGTTTGTTGAAAAGTCCAAACTTTTGGGGTGGTGGGTGGGCCTGGCTCGCTTGTCCTTCTAAATTTTTTTCTGTGCGGTCGGCTTTTTTATTTTTTTCTCGTGTCGGTCTGTGTTGGTTGGATGTCTGTCGGTTGGGGTCGTCCTGCCATTGCCACTAACGGTCTAGTATAAAAATAGTAGCGGATATTGAAACGCTTACCTTTCCGTTTAAGACCGACTGTAAATGTAAAAAATCGACTTTGATTAAGCGCCAAAGCCGTTATTATTTTTATACATTGTTGGCAAATCGTTATTTCTCCACCTGCCTGTATTCATTGTCGTGCATTATCTGTTCATTTGACCCAATTTTTCAACTTTATTTAACCATTTAGCTCTAAACTCTTCTGTAGAAAGACGTATAGGTCCAATGGCAGTAATTAGCACTTTTTTTACACCAATATAATGCAATGTTCCTTTTTTCATTGCATTGTGGCTAGGGCTTCTATAAACAAATTTGTAAAACCAAGTTGGTTGATCCATTGTGCAAATTATTCTGGCAGATTTACCTGTCAGGCACTTATCCGAAAGCAATGAGTTTTCTCTTTTTTTAAAAGCAAATCCAGGAAGTAAAATCCGGTCTAAAAAGCCTTTCATCATTGCAGGGACAGAGCTCCACCAAACAGGATATACCCAAACTATATGGTCCGCCCATTTTAATTTATCCTGTGCATCTAGTAAATCTGGTTCTAGTTCAGTCCGTTTTCTATATCCAAATTCTAGGTTTGGGTTGAAGTTCAATTCTCGTATATTAATTTCTTTTATTTCAGCATTTGATTTTTCAGCACCTATTTTATAGGCTTCTGAAAGTCCAAAACTGAAGCTTTCCTTGTCTGGATGCCCGTTTATAATGAGTATTTTCTTCATCTACTTAGAAATATTTTTTGATTTTTGATTCAAATTGTGTTCCTGATAAAGTTTCTATTTTGAAGAATTTATAGAGTATGAAAGTGGTAGGAACGGTCAAAAAGAAGCTACAAACAGCAAAAGTGGTAATGCTACAAAGTACAGCTAAGATTTGTGAGCCAAGTTCTCCGAAGTAATTTTGTGCGATGAAAAAAAGATAGATGGCTTCTGAATAGTCTTAAAAGCGAACGGTGGTTTCGTAGATAAGCCAAGCAGGATAAAAC
Organism: Flavobacterium sp.; assembly: GCA_035306305.1. Lineage (GTDB taxonomy): Bacteria > Bacteroidota > Bacteroidia > Flavobacteriales > Flavobacteriaceae > Flavobacterium. Next base: position 1,008 of record DATGOD010000150.1, on the reverse strand, counting down.
CATTTTCTAATAGGTTCCCACCATTTTCCCCAAATTGATTTTAGTTGTAAATTTTGTTCTTCCATTTGTAATTATTTATTACAAAGGTCAAACTAATGGAAGCGGTATCATTTGATATAGATCAAATTCGGTTTTTAGGGTTTCTTATTCTACTCAAAGTTTCAAGTGTAATTCCCAAATAAGAAGCTATATGAGTGAGCGGAATTCTGTTTGTTATGTCAGGATAAATGGTTAAAAGATGCTTGTACCGAACCTCCGCTTTATTGAATTGAATGGTATACAATCTTTCGCACAATCCTAACATAGTTTTGGTCACCACTTTGTTTATAAAGCGTTCAAAATCGTGATATTTATTACTAAGTATATCTACAGTGTCTTTGGTAAACTCAATAACTGTTGAATCCTCAATAAACTCAACATAATGAGGACTCGGCTCTTTGCTGAAAAAACTAACTATAGAAGCCATAATCTGATTTTCAAATGTAAACCAGTCAGAAATGTCCTTTCCGTCTTTCAGGTAATAGGTTCTAGAACAGCCTTGCACAATTAGAAATCCTTTTTTAGAAAATTGTCCTTCACGAACCACAATTTCCCCTTTTTTAAACGTGCTAATTTTTGAATTGGCAATAAATTCCTGCTGGCATTCATTGGATATTGGTGAATAAATTTCTCCAATTTCATTTAAGATTTTTTCAATGTTCATTTTTTATTGACTGCAATTTTTCGATTTAGTACAGAGGTTCGTTTTAATGTTTGCTAACGGACAAGTATAAGAGCAGAAGCGGATTTCAAAGCGATTACCTGTCCACCACCACAAAAGTTTATTAAATGCACAGACCTTGATTTTACCACTTCACCCGCTATTGCTCTTATACAATGTTGGGCATCGTGCTTTTTCTTTTCTGTCCGTGCGTTGGCTCAGACACACTCTTTGACAAGCTTTGGCTCGTGCGGCTGGCTTGAGCGGCTTGGCAATGTGTGTGGCTGTCGAGCGTTGGCATTATTGTT
>DATGOD010000149.1:0-3360 GCA_035306305.1 Flavobacterium sp. | reverse complement strand
CAAATACAATCCACAAAAGTTCCGAAACATCTGGAAGCTGCCAAAGACTGGCTGCTGATCAGCTGTTATACCGGGCAACGCTTTTCGGATTTTATCCATTTTCAATCGAAACAACTAAAGGAAATTGATGTTAAAACTTGCATTTTATTTACGCAGCAGAAGACCAAAAAGGAAATTTTATTACCCTTGCATCCGGCCGTACTGCATACCATTGAAAAAAACGGAAACGGTTTTCCTGCATTGATGGATATTCAGCATTATAATAGCGAAATAAAGGAAATCGCCAAACTTGCCAACTTAAACGAATCGATAAAAGCAAGAAAACGCTTGGGTTTCCGTACGAAAGAAGTCGAGGCGGAAAAATGGGAAATCCTATCAAGCCACATCGGTAGAAGAAGTTTTGCCACAAATTTCTATGGGAAAATTCCGACACCGCTATTAATGGAAGCGACCGGACACAGCACCGAGCGGATGTTTCTGCGGTACATCAATCCTGTAGATAAGGACAGAATCTTGTCTTTGAGCAATTATTTTGAGAGGATGTATGAGGATAGGGTGGTGGTTTGATTTTTCTTTTTTATCACAAAATATTCTAATGAAAACCGAAAGTGGAGGAAAAATCAGCTTTTTTGCAAAATATGTGGTTGGTTTAGCATTGGCGTTTTGCAAATGTGCTGATGTGCGTTGGCGAAAAAGCGGCTGTAAAAAAAGAATAAATTTTGGGTTGGGAAAGATTTTAGAATTTTGCGGATTAATTTTAAATCAGTTCTGTTTTTGAGAAGTTTTCAATTTTGTAACCGCGCTGGGAGCATTGCATATAACGGGCAGGGTATTGCCGAAGGCGGGGAGAAGAATGTACTAAAGTTGAACTTAGCACCGCAGTTAGCAAAACCATTTTTTGTTTGCTAATTAACATTTTTTCAGCAAATAAAAAATGGTTTTTGCGGATAGAAAGCACTAATGTTGAATTTTAGATTTCAGCCCTGCTTTTGGCAATACCTTGTTAGTGGCAGTTAATGTTGTTTTCGCTGTACATTACTTTAATAAAATTGGTGTAGTTTTCATCAACGATAAATAAAACAATTTCCGAATTTTTTGAATCTAAAAATATCGAATTAGATTTTTAGGATTGAATTGTTTTTATTTCAACTTAGCCAGCATTTCATCGGTAATGGGTTCTGAATAAATGCCGTATCCGTTTATCAAAATACCTTTTAAATCATATTTTGGTGAAGAAATGGCATAAATAATCGAAGATTCACTTGGGTCGGTATCGCCTTCGAAACGTTGATATTTATCTATTTCAAATTCGTTGTGAAATACTTTATATTGCCCATTGCGACATTCTAAACAATTTTGTTTGAGATTGAAATCTTCCACATAGCCCTGTTCTTTTAGTCCGTTGATTGCTTCTATGAGATTATCGTAATATTCCATAATAATTATTTTTGAAGATTTATAAAATGTTTAGTCCTCTTTGTTTAATCTGTATTGTAACGCTCCTGTTGGGCATCTGTCTATTTGTGCTTTCAAATCCTCTACATTTGCATCTTCGGGTGTTATCCAAGGTTTTCCTTTAGGGTTGTAAACCGTAGGCAATGATTTTACACAAATACCTGCGTGAATACATTTGGAAGGCGTCCAAAGTATCGTAATGTCTTTATTTTTTGAATATTCAATGGTATCCTTATTCATAATATTTAAATTGTTTAATTCTCAAAATTTATCGCTATTCCAATCTTTATGTTATCTCTTTCAAAATCTCGAAAGTATGTGTTTCGTTATAATTTACACTTAAAAAGCATTAGGAATGATTAAAAGCAATCTACCTAATGCTCCGTAAAAGCTTCTCGTAATGCCTCCAAGGCTTGCCACGGATGACCGCTGGCTATCTTTACTTTCGGATTTTTATTTAAAAATGCAGGCACAAGCACTTCTCTACTTTGTGAATCTACACCGCCCCCTAACAATACACCATCAAAATCGTATTTATTGAAGGCTTCTAAAGCGTTTTCATCAATGCTTTCACCGTGTGCATCGTATCCGTTTTCTTTCAGCATATCTACTACGCCTTGCAAGGTTTGTGGATCTCGACCTACTACTAATATGTTGTTTTTGTCAATTTGCATTTTTTAATATTACCTTGTTTTATTTTTGGTTTCCGCTATACATTCCTCCATCATAGTATTCAGCGTTTTCGTCTATAATGAACAAAACTAATTCTGATGTTTCCAAAGCGTTTGTCTCAATTTGTTCATTTTTGAATATTACGGATTCGCCTTTAAGAAGATTAATACTATTGTTCAACGCAACATTTCCCTGAAAAACGTAAAGCAACCCCGTCAGTCCGTCTTTTGGCAGTTCAGGCAATCCAATTGTTTTTCCGTTTGTTAGTTTTGTGTCGTATATCCACGTTTCGCTTGAAAACTGCAATGGTGTTTGTTCTGTGGGCGAAGCAAGTAATCTCCAAATATCAATACTGTCTGTCTCGGGCAAGTCTTGAAAAATAACTTCGGGTTTCAAGTCTTTGGATTTTGGACGGATAAATATCTGAAGTCCTTCCAAAGGCTCGGGCATAGTTTCTTCGTGATAAAAGAGTTTACCTGCTTTCATCAACATCAATTTATTTCTCGAAACAGTTGCCTGAAAGCCTTCTGAATCCGTATGTACAGCGTGTCCTGTACGAAAATAAGAAAGAATGTCATCGTTGATATGTGGGTGCATTTTGATGGTGGTTGGACCTGTTATATTGGCGTGGTCAATTCTTCCGATACTTCCTAATCCGCTGTCTTTTGAATCTTCAATTGCAACTCCTGGATATAGTATTTTTATATGTGAGTTGCCGATTTTCTGATTATTTTCTATTTTTTTTATCATTTTGCTTTATATTTTTTTTCATTGTTGATGTACAAAGTGGAATCTTTAGTGTCAAACTTTAAGGAATCGTTTTCGTAAACGTTACCTTCGGCTTTATTTAAAATAGTTGTTCCCTTTTCATTTGGTAAAAATAATTCAAGTTTTGATTTGTCGTCATTGAACAATACAAAAGCACTTATAACGGCTTCTTCATTATTTACTTCAATAGGGTTTAAGCGTTGTCCGATGTCAAAAATCTGTACACAACCCTGTTTAATCTCACTCCAAGTTTCTCCTGATGCAGTAAGGCAACCGTGCTCATCTTTATCTCCACCAATAGTTGATTGTTCCGTTGCAGTCTGTTCTTCTGCATTCTCCGAAGAATTGTTCTTTTGGTTATTGCAAGCGGTCAATACAAAAATCCCTAATGATAATAAAGCTACTTTTTTCATTTTCTTTGTTGTTAAGTTACTGATATTTTTATTGTTTCGTGAGTGCGGTTGT
>DATGOD010000148.1:0-3462 GCA_035306305.1 Flavobacterium sp. | reverse complement strand
GACTTGGTTCATCGAGCCAAATTCGTCCAATTCGCCCTGAATAACCAAAACCGGAACTTGAATTTTCGGAATAAAATGTTCGATATTCCACGATTGATGTTCATCAGAAAGCCACGTTTTTGTCCACGCATAATACAAATCATACACTTTATCGCCGTGGTATTTTGCCAATGCCCGTGCAATGCTGGTCGTTTCTAAGGTTTTTTGTGCATCGCGAACACCCTGCAAAGTTACTTCTTCAATCAATACGTGCACACCTTCAATGATTAAACTGCTTATTCTTTCAGGAAACATTCCTGCATAAATTGTTGCCACCGAAGCACCATCTGAAAATCCAAACAAAACAGGCTTTTCGATTTGCCAGTGATGAATCAATTCATCTAAAATCTCCGCTTCCTGTTCGAGATAATCTATCGGACGTGGAATCGTATAATTGTCCGACTTTCCATAACCTCTTCGGTCGTAAGAAATAACATTGAAATTTAATGCTTTTGCCAATTCTTCGCCCCATTCCCGCCACAAAGCTGTGCAACCAAGCGAATCGTGCAATAAAATCAGTGTGTTTTGCGGATTTTCAACTTCCCACTTTTTGTAATATAAGTTTGATGTCTGAACAAAAATCTGATGTTCACTTTCCGAAATTACGTTCATTTATTTCTGTTTGTAACTAAATGTTATTAAAATTTATTTAAAAACCCTTATTGGATTTTTCTTTCCTGTAAAAAACTACAAATAATCTTATCCACTATCCAAGTAATAAATCAATATATCTTGTCAAAATAAATGTACCTGCAAGGTAACCTATATGAAAAATTGGTCGAAACATTAAATTGATTTTCTTCAAATTGAGTTGAAAAAAATCGGTCAATAAAATTCCCAATGAAATGATTATAAACCACACTGTGATAAAGGGGAATACAAATCCGCCTTTGTTCATCATCTTTGGTATTATATAAATCATATCGTGAAACAAACCGCTAATTAAGAATGTTATAATCAGAGATGCCCAATTCGGAAGAAAAACTCTTATTGGTTTATAACAATAAAATAGCAGAAAATATCCCCAACTCGGATTCCAATATTTCCAAAAAGACCTGAGCGAAGATGAGGTGAATGGTTTTAAAAACATATTCCGAATAATCAATGAAATTTTTGTAGAACCTGTTCGATATTGTGTATATTCTTCTAAATTCATAATTTAAGAATTTTGTGTTTTGTCATTCTTCATACCAGTTTAAAATTAACCAAAAATATCGACTGTATTATTACTATGAAATTCCCGAAATTACATCCATTGGTAGTTATTTTTTTCAATTTTATAAAGCAGTTCGTTGGATAGTTTTTGCAGCATTTTAAAATCGTAATAATAAAGTACTACTGTCCCCGCTGCCGTATGCAAATTTAAAGAACCTAAATGTCTTCCTTCCTGAAAATAGCTTTGCCGAATCGTTATTTGCTGTATCTTACTGATTTGCAAATAAGTTGTTGTAATATCCCAAACACCCTTTTTTAAAACGATAAAATCGTCTTTGATATACAGTTTCTCGTTTCGGTATCCACAATAAATCAAAAAATAGATAAAGGCAAAAACCGGTAAAATAATCCAGGCATAGTGCATCGTTTCGCTGTAATAGAAAAAGCCTAAAGCAATCAATGCCGGAATGCACAACCAAAAGAACTTGAGCAATAAAATCCGTTTGTGCGGTTTCAGAAAATCGGTTGGAATTTCTAAGTCCGTTTGGTAAATCACATAAAAAATCCTGCCCAGCTCCGAACGGTTTGCTCCGGGAACAACCAAACCTTTTTTCTGTTTGTTGTTTTCGTTTGATTCGATTTGCTTGATTTTCACTTCAAACAAATTCATCAGTTTTTGGAGGTAATTTTGCTGAATTTGAAAGAGTTGTACTTTTTGCGAAGGAACAGCAATAATATGCGAATCGGTCAATCCGTATGAAACCGTAAGTTGATTGTTTTTGAGATTGATTTGATAATTGTAATACGACAACAAAGTGCGAACAAGATTGAAAACCACAACAAAAAAAACAACTCCTAAAATAAACATTAGAATAAGCAATCCGCCTAATTGTTCAAAATTGGATGTCTGAAACATTTCACCATATCTTGTAGCATCTTCTTCATCCGCATCATAAGACAAGAAACTGCGTACCTGATCGATGATTTGAAACGAAAATGCAAACAATAAAGCAAACGTTTGTAAGTAATTTCGTGTCAATCCGATTTTAATCAAACTCGGTAAGCCAATGGAAATCTTTTCTGAAAATGTTGTTTTTTGAGGAATTGGCTCATTAATCAATTCATCTTCTGTAAACTCTTCTGTTGATTTTTCCGGGGAATGTTCTGCCGTATCAACAGCTGTTTGAGATTGTGTATTGGTCAATACTTCTTTCAATGCCAACGCTTTATGATAAGAAACACCGTTGATGGTAATTTCGGTTTTAGAGCTTCCGGCAGTATCAACACCCACAAGATACAAACCTATAATTTTGTGTATCAGTTTTTGATTGAGGTTTACCTCGTGGATTTTATCCAGCTTAACCACCGTTTTGGATTTGCTCAACCAGCCTTTATTGATGATCAGTTCATCCCCAACCACCTGATATGAATAATAAAAATAATTGATGGATAGGCGGATAAATGTCAGCATAATTAATCCAAAAAATATTAAATACAACCAATAACTATTTGTTGAAAATCCTCGAATCGCTAAAACAGCAATTATCGCCCAACTACCTTTGATTATTGTCCAAAGTGCATTTCCCAAAACCAGCCACAAGGCTTTTCGGGCTAATTTGTTGGGTTGCGAAAAATCATAATTAGACATCTGTTCCATCTTCCAATTCCTGCAAACGATTCAATAAAAACGATTTCCAACGTTCAGCCTCTTCCAACGTGAGTCCGGGAATAGCAACATCCACCCGGTCATTTGCGGCAGTATGAAGTTCCAGAACCGCAAGCCCCAACCGTTTGGCATACCACCCCTGCTTAATGACCACGTGCTGCAAACGAATATAAGGCACAATATTCGTAGATTTGAAAATCAATCCTTTTTTATAAAGTACATCGTGCTTGCGAAAAGCGTATTGTTTCTTTTTATAGGTAATCAACGGAAAGCAACCGATGAGTACAGACAGTAATAAAATTCCGGCAATGAAATAATATTTCTCCTTTTCTTCAAAGATAAAGTAAAGCCCAACCGAAACAATGACACCAATTAAAAGGGTAATGGCTGCATTCATCTGCAAAATCTTGACATAATCTTTGTGAAGATTGGTAAATACGACTTCTTCGTATTGCGGTATTTGATCTAAATCTAATGTGTTATTTTCAAACATTTTTTTGTTCTGAGTTTTGTGTAAAAATAACAAAATCCCTTGAGATTGGAGGTCTGAATAAAAGATATTTGTGCGACTGATTTATTTGGATATTTAGAATAGTTTTGTA
>DATGOD010000147.1:0-3961 GCA_035306305.1 Flavobacterium sp. | reverse complement strand
TTGAAGAATTTTTGATGTAACATAAGTAATTACAAGAATTGTTTGTTTAGTTTATTATCTCAAAAACCGTGCAAAACTTCGACCTCAAACAGAGCTTAACAAAGCTTTAGATAATCGGTTGAATTGAGTACGCAAATGTATGAAAGATTTTAAAAAAACGAAGCAACTGTTGTATTTATTTTTATGCCCGATAGTTTACTCATTTTCTGTACAAAAACGCTTTGTTTTTGTGGTGGATTTCGAGCGAAAAATTTGTGTTTACTCCGTTTTCCATTTAATGCTACAGCCGATACTTGGTTTTTGTTTCGGGTTGATTGTTCGGTTGTAAAGTATAGAATCTATGGCGTTTCTCAGGTCAGAACCGCTAACGGGAATACTGTTTCCCGGACGTGAATCGTCGAGTTGTCCGTGATAAACCAATCGGTTTGAGGCATCAAACAAATAAAAATCTGGCGTGCAAGCTGCTTGGTAATTTTTGGCAGTTTCTTGCGTTTCATCATATAAATAAGGAAAATTAAAATCGTTTTCATAAGCAAATTCAGCCATATTTTCCGGACTGTCTGCCGGATAACTTTCTGTATCATTGCTCGATATGGCAACAAATCCGATACCTTGCACGCGATAATCGTTGCTTATCATGATGATTTCGTCCAAAACATGATGCACATAAGGACAATGATTGCAGATAAACATAACCAATGTGCCTTTTTCGCCTCGACAATCTGCGAATGATTTCCAATGATTTCCGTTGGTGTCCGGCAAATAAAAATCCGGTGCTTTGGTCTGTAAAGAAAGGTCGTTTGAAAGCGTTGCCATAACTATGATTAATGTTGATTGTAAACAAAGTTACTAACTTATTTAAAAACAAACGCGTGTTTTCTGTGTCAATTTAAAAAGATGTTGATTAGGAAGTATTAACGTTTTTTAAGAAAAAAGTACCCGATAACTTTGTAATTTTACAGACAAAACATTTAATTTCATGAATCAACCCATTAGAGAATTAGAACCTAAGGAACTTTGGAATCATTTTGCAGATTTGAACGCTGTACCGCGACCATCTAAAAAAGAAGAAAGAGTCATTGAGTTTATGCTCAGCTTCGGTAAGCAATTAGGATTGGAAACTCACAAAGACCAAATTGGAAATGTAATCATCAAAAAACCGGCAACACCCGGATTAGAAGATCGTAAAACGGTTGTGTTACAATCCCATCTGGACATGGTTCACCAGAAAAATAACGATACTGATTTTGATTTTGACCAACAAGGAATCGAGATGTACATCGATGGAGATTGGGTCAAAGCAAAAGGCACAACTTTAGGAGCAGATAACGGAATAGGCGTTGCAACAATTATGGCTATTTTGGCATCTAAAGATATCAAGCATCCTGCGATTGAAGCACTTTTTACTATTGATGAAGAAACTGGAATGACCGGAGCAATGGAATTGGACGGTTCGTTGATTTCAGGACAAATATTATTGAATCTAGATACAGAAGAAGACGATGAAATCGATATCGGTTGTGCCGGCGGAATAGATATTACTGCTGAAGCCGAATATGACGAAGAAGACACGCCTGCAGATTCATTGGCTTATACCATTACCGTAAAAGGTTTACAAGGTGGACATTCGGGTATGGATATTCACAAAGGATTGGCTAATGCTAACAAAATTATGAATCGTTTGTTATATAACGGATTTGAAGATTTTGGTTTGCAAATTGCAGAAATCAAAGGTGGAAGTTTGCGCAATGCAATTCCGCGTGAAAGCGTTGCTCAAATTATTGTTGCTAAATTGTATCAAGAAGCGTTTGAATACGATATTCAAATGTTGATTAACGAAATCAAACAAGAGTTTTCAACGGTAGAACCTAACATGGAAATATTGGTTGAATCACCTTCAGATTTGCCGGCTAAAGTGATGCCGCCGATGGCACAATTCTACATTGTTCGCGGATTATACACAGCACACAATGGCGTGTATAAAATGAGTCCGGATTTTGAAGATTTGGTTGAAACGTCTAATAATATCGCTAAAGTTGAAATCGGAAACGGGAAAGTTTCGATTCAATGTTTGACAAGATCTTCGGTAGAAACTTCCAAATACGATTTGGCGAATGCCTTACGCTCAGCTTTTGAATTGATGGGATGCGAAGTAACTTTCTCTGGTGCTTATCCAGGTTGGATGCCTAATCCACAATCTGAAATTTTGAAAGTAGCTGAACAGATTTACGAAAATCAAAATAATGAAAAACCTCAAGTGGTTGCTTGCCACGCCGGCTTAGAATGCGGAATTTTAGGCTCACATTTTCCGGAAATGGACATGATTTCTTTTGGACCAACAATCAAAGGTGCTCATTCGCCAGACGAAAGAGTATCTATAAGCTCGGTACAAAAATACTGGAAATTCGTATTAGAAATTTTGAATAATATTCCTAAACAATAAAAACCTAATCAATTATGAAAAGAATTTTTTTAGCAGCCATGGTTTTGGGGATTACCCTAACATCATGCAAAAACGACAAAAAAGCTGAAACGGAAGAAACGCAAGCTGAAACAGAAAATGTTGCTGCACCAGTTAGCTATAATCACAAACTGACTTGGACAGCGTTCAAAACACCTGAAAAAGTGGGCGTGAGCGGAACTTTTGATCAAATTGAATTAAACGGAACAAAAGACTCTGGAGATATCCTGAAAGATATGGAAGGAGCCACGTTTAACATCGTTACATCTACAGTAAATTCTGGCGATCAGATTAGAGACCCGAAATTGAAAGACGGATTTTTTGCGGTACTTAGCGGAGATATTAGCGGAAAATTTGTTTCGTTTGCAGATGGTAAAGCAACCATCGACATCACGATGAACGATGTGAGCGTAACCAAAGTATTTGATTATACATCTGATGAATTTTCTTTGAAAATCAACGGAACAATTGATATTATCGAAGATTTTAAAGGCGAATCGGCTTTCAATAGTATCCACGAATTGTGTAAAGACTTGCACATGGGCAAAACTTGGACAGACGTTGATATTGCTGTAGAGATTAGCAAAAATTAATTTGTTATTTGTTGTATTGTAAAAAGCAGTATTCCGGTTTGGGAATACTGCTTTTTGATTTGAATCGAAAAATTATTTCATGTTTTATTCAGAATAGTATTCTGATTTTTTCATATAATCGCTGTTGTCATTTTGGAAAATTAGTAAACAACTTTCGTCTTTAATCAAGTTGATAATTTCTTTATAGTTGTCCATAGGCAAAGCAGGGCAACCAAAACTTCTTCCTAACCAGCCTTGTGCGTCAATCAAGCTTTCGTTGGCATAACTCGCACCATGAATTACAATATCTCGCATTCTAGCGTTGTCGTTAATGCCTTTTTCTAAACCGTCCAATCGCAATGACAATCCGTGCTTGCCCATATAGGTTTCTGCAGTGGCATAAAAGCCCAAGCTACTTTGATGTGATTCTGGTCTGTTAGAAAATCGTGTAGCATATTCTTTACCACTATTTTTTCCGTGTGAAACAACGGTATTGTACAAAACCTTGTTTTCTTTCATGTCGATTACCCACATTCTCTTTTGAGATGAATGTAAAGTAAAATCAATAATGGTTAAAATGTCTTTTTGGATTTTGCCTTCTTTTTTCAGTTTATAAAAACCTTTGAAAGCCAATTTGTAGCTTTCTAAAACGGGTTTGTTGAAATCCATTTCGTCTAAATCCATATATTTAGATAAAATAAATTTATCGACTGCCGACAATGTTTCTGCTTTGTCTGAGTTTTCGGTCGATTTTACTTCGGCAATTTCCTTCGATTTTTTTAATTCTTGCTTCTCTTCTTTTGAAAAGTATTTAGAATTTTTGTTTTTCGAATCTTTTCCTACTACTTTGCTAGATTTGCTTTTTCCGCCTCCATTTCCATTGCCGTTTTGTGCATGTGCAGAGCCTAAACACAACATCCCGGCTATC
>DATGOD010000146.1:0-8542 GCA_035306305.1 Flavobacterium sp. | reverse complement strand
CAAAAACCAACTTACTCAACACGAAAGATGGTTAGTGGCAGATTACGTTTTGAAGCTTAAATCTGAATTATAATTGTAAATCGTATTTGAAAGTTTAGATATGTACACATTTTCAAGCAAATTAAAGACATTTTCATTCGTTCTAATGTTATTAGGATTAGTAGGCATTGCCTATGGTTTCCTGAATGCACCTAAAACGACTGAAGACGTAGAGCAGATATTGACAGAACAACATCACGGTGCTCACCATGAAATAACTCATGCCGATTCGCATGATACACACGACGAATTGGCGGTGGCAAAACATCAAGAACATTTAGAACACGTTTTGCATCAATTACAAAATAAAACATGGGCTGCAGTTTATACAGCATGTATATTTTTTATGTTCATCGCTTTAGGGATCTTTACCTTTAACAAACTACAATATGCAGGATCTGCGGGATGGTCTTCTGTTTTGTATCGCGTGATGGAAGGGCTTTCGGCTTATTTGTTACCGGGTTCTATTCTATTTTTCCTATTATTGTTGGCAAGTAGTGTGTTCCATCTTAATCATATGTTTATTTGGATGGACGATACTATTGTAGCAGAAGATAGTATTATTCAAGCAAAATCAGGATTTTTAAATATCCCTTTTTTCCTTATCAGAGCTGTAGTTTTCTTAGGAGGATGGAATTTGTTTAGATATTTGAGCAGAAAAAATTCTTTGAAATTAGACGAAACAGGAGATTTGAATTACCATAAAAAGAACTTCAAATTAGCAGCGATGTTCTTAGTATTCTTCATCGTTTCAGAATCAATCGCTTCATGGGATTGGATTATGTCTATCGATACACACTGGTATTCTACCTTGTTTGGATGGTATGTGTTTGCAAGTTTCATTGTAAGTGCCGTTACTGTAATCGCTATGGTTACTGTTTATTTGAAATCAAAAGGATATTTAGAGTTTGTAAATACAAGCCATATCCACGACTTAGCCAAATATATGTTCGGGTTCTCTATTTTCTGGACTTACCTTTGGTTTTCACAATTTGTATTACAATGGTATTCAAACATTCCGGAAGAGGTTACTTATTTCGTATTCAGAATAGAAGAGTACAACGCACCGTTCTTCTTGATGTTGGTATTTAATTTTGTATTACCTATATTGTTGTTGATGAATACAGATTTCAAACGTTTGAGTTGGATTATCATGATGTCAGGTATATCAATTTTAGTTGGACATTATTTAGATTTCTTCAATATGATTATGCCAGGTACTGTTGGAGGTAGTTGGACAATCGGAATCGCAGAAGTAGGTTCAATATTGTTCTTTGGAGGATTGTTTATCTACGTTGGATTTAATGCCATCTCCAAAGCACCATTATTGGCTAAGAACGACCCTTATATTGAGGAGAGTAAACATTTTCATTATTAATATTTAAACTAATAAACAGAAATGACAAGTTTATTAATCATTGGAGTAGTTATCCTGTTAGGTATTGCCATTTGGCAATTGACCAAAATCTTTCACTTGACGCAGACTATCAAGAAAAAGCCTTCACACGAAAGCGAAACACAAATAGCCAGCGAGAAAGACAACAATGTTAATGGGTATTTATTATTTGGTTTTTTAGGGTTTATCTATGCCGTATTGATATATTCGTGCGTAAAATGGGGATATATGCCTTTGATGTCTGATGCAGCATCTGAACACGGAAAAGATGTGGATAACCTGATGTGGATAACTATGATTCTTATCTTCACGGTACAGATAATTACGCAGTTCTTATTATTCTATTTCTCTTTCAAAGCAAGAGGAATCAAAGGACGCAAAGCAACATTCTATGCTGATAATGACAAATTAGAAATGATTTGGACAGTTATTCCGGTAATCGTATTGTCAGGATTGATTCTTTACGGACTATTTGCATGGAACAACATCATGTACTACGACCAAGACGAAGAAGTAATGTATGTAGAAGTATATGCAAAACAATTCGGTTGGAATGTTCGTTATGCTGGAGAAGATAATACATTGGGTAAAGCCAACGTAAGATTTATTGAAGGAGTAAATGTAACCGGAGCTGATATGTCTGACCCGAATTCCAAAGACGATATATTGGCACCAGAATTGCATTTGCCGGTAGGTAAAAAGGTAGTGTTCAAAATACGTTCTCAAGACGTTTTGCACTCTGCGTATTTCCCTCACTTTAGAGCTCAAATGAACGCTGTTCCGGGAATGGTTACGCAATTTGCTATGGTGCCTACTGTTACAACCAGCGAAATGAGACAACGTCCGGGAACAATCAAAAAAGTAGATAAAATCAATAAATTGAGATCGCAACGCAGTCAAGAATTAATTGCAAAAGGAGAAGAAGCACTTTCGCCTTATGAGTTTGATTATATTTTATTGTGTAATAAAATTTGTGGGCGTTCTCACTACAACATGCAATTGAAAGTTGTTGTAGAATCTGAACAAGATTTCAAAAAATGGTTAGGCGGACAAAAAACGCTTGGACAGAGTGTGGCAGAAGAGCAAGCAGCTAACGAACCACAACCGGAAGTTGAAGAAGTCTTAGAAAATCAAGAGTCTGAAGTAGCAGTAACAGAAGGTAATTCTGGGGAAGAGATTGAAACTCTTGAAGAAATTGAAGAACCAATCAAGCAATAATAATAGGTTAATTTAATCGGTAGAAGATAAAATACATTAATATGTCAGCAGTATTAGAGCATAATTTAGAGCATGGTCACGAACATGACCACCACCATAAACAGACATTTATTACCAAGTACATATTCAGTACAGACCACAAAATGATTGCCAAGCAATTCTTGATTACTGGGATCATCATGGGGATTATTGGTGTAACCATGTCAGTATTATTCCGTATGCAAATTGCATGGCCGGAAGAATCATTTAAAATATTTTCCTTGTTACTAGGAGATGATTTTGCACCGGGAGGAGTAATGAGAAACGATATATATTTGGCGTTGGTTACAATGCATGGAACGATTATGGTGTTCTTCGTGTTGACTGCCGGGTTATCAGGTACGTTTTCTAACTTGTTGATTCCGTTGCAAATCGGTGCAAGAGATATGGCATCTGGATTTATGAATATGTTATCATTCTGGATTTTCGCCTTATCTTGTATCATCATGTTGTCCTCATTGTTTGTAGAATCAGGTCCAGCTTCTGCAGGATGGACGATTTATCCACCATTATCTGCAGTTAAAGAAGCTATTCCGGGATCAGGAACAGGGATGACACTATGGTTGATTTCAATGGCATTGTTCATCGCACAATCTCTGATGGGGTCATTGAACTATATTGTAACAGTTATTAACCTAAGAACAGAAGGAATGTCTATGACAAGACTTCCACTTACGGTTTGGGCATTATTTATTACTGCTATTGTAGGAGTTGTATCTTTCCCTGTGTTACTTTCTGCTGCTTTGTTATTAATCATGGATAGAAGTTTCGGAACTTCATTCTTCTTGTCAGATATTTATTTAGCTGGAGAAGTATTGCACTATCAAGGAGGTTCTCCGGTATTGTTCGAGCACTTGTTCTGGTTCTTAGGACACCCGGAAGTATATTTGGTAATTTTACCAGCGATGGGTATCGCCTCAGAAGTTATTGCTTGTAACGCTAGAAAACCAATTTTTGGTTACCGTGCGATGATTGTTTCTTTGTTGGCAATTGCTTTCCTTTCGACAATCGTTTGGGGACATCACATGTTCGTGTCAGGAATGAATCCGTTCTTAGGCTCTGTGTTTACCTTTACAACTTTGTTAATTGCTATTCCATCTGCAGTAAAAGCTTTTAATTATATCACTACTTTGTGGAAAGGTAACATCCAGATGAATCCGGGAATGTTGTTCAGTATCGCTTTCGTATCTACATTTATTTCTGGAGGTTTGACCGGTATTATTCTTGGTGACTCTACTTTGGATATTCAAGTTCACGATACTTACTTTGTTATTGCTCACTTCCACTTGGTGATGGGGGTATCAGCAATTTATGGTATGTTCTCTGGTATTTATCACTGGTATCCAAAAATGTTCGGAAGAATGATGAACAAAAACTTGGGTTATATACATTTTTGGATTACTGCAATTTGTGCTTACGGAGTATTCTTCCCGATGCACTTTATAGGAATGGCAGGTTTACCAAGACGATATTATTCTAACTCGGCTTTCCCAATGTTTGACGATATGGTAGATGTAAACATCATCATCACTGTTTTTGCTATCATTGGAGCACTGATTCAAATCGTATTTATATACAACTTCTTCTCAAGTATTTTCTATGGTAAAAGAGCTTCTCAAAACCCATGGAAAGGAAATACTTTGGAATGGACAGCACCGGTTGAGCATATTCACGGAAACTGGCCAGGAGAGTTGCCGGTGGTTCACAGATGGCCTTATGATTATAGCAAGCCGGGACACGACGAAGATTATATTCCTCAAAATGTGCCTTTAAAAGAAGGAGAAAAAGACGGCGGAGCACATTAATCGAAAAATAAGATTTTTATATACAAAAAGGCGGACAAACATTTGTTCGCCTTTTTTTGTAGCGTTTGGCTACATAATGTTTTCTTAATTCCACACCCCATTTCTTAAGGAATTCTTTATTTATGGGGTTATGGGGCATGATATAGCGGTGGTACAAAATTTGCACTTGTTCAGACAGCTAAAAAAAAGCTTACTATGGACGGTATATTAGGAAAACAAGAAACGAAATCAGAACGCATCAAAGATGCTTTTAGAAGAAAAATTAAAACTTACCCAAAAATTATTTCCCGTTCTTTCCACCAGCAAAAATGGACACCAAATGAGTATCTCATAATATCAGGTACTTTATTTCTGTTATTAAGTGTAGTAATCGGTTATATTTATTATATGCCCTATTTTGAAACCATTAATTTACATAGAAAAAGCACACTTTTTGGCAGTTTTTCTTTTCTTGTTTTCGGAGGACTACTTGTTTTATATTTAGCTTTTTTAGGTTACTTGTTTTGGTTGTATAAAAAATATAAAGAAATACCGTCAGTATCAGATGAAAACCTGCCTTTTGTGACGATTATCGTCCCGGCATATAACGAAGGAAAACTTGTTTATCACACTTTGATGAGTTTGGCAAATAGTAATTACCCGGCAGACAAGATGCAAATCATTTCCATAGACGATGGGAGCAAAGATGATACATGGCAGTGGATGTTGAAGGCTTAATACGAGCTTTTGGGTAGAATACACATTTATCAGCAACCGAAAAATAAAGGAAAGCGTCATGCTTTGTACAAAGGCTTTCATTTGGCGGAAGGAGAAATTTTTGTAACTGTTGATAGTGATTCTTTGGTCGAAGCCGACACGTTGAGAAATCTGGTAAGTCCATTTGTGGTCAATGAAAATTGCGGAGCTGTTGCCGGTAACGTTAAGGTATTGAATAACCAAAGCAGTATGATTCCGCGTATGTTAAATGTAAGTTTTGTTTTTAGTTTTGAGTTTATCCGCGGTGCCCAAAGTGTACTCAGAACTGTTTTGTGTACGCCAGGGGCATTGGCTGCTTATAAAAGAGAAGCTGTGATGAAAATACTCCCCGAGTGGATTAATCAATCTTTTATGGGCAAACCGTCAGATATTGGAGAAGACCGAGCGATGACAAATATGATTCTCAAACAAGGTTATGACGTGCTGTTTCAACGCAATGCTCCAGTATTGACCAATACCCCCGAAAAGTATGAAGGATTGTACAAAATGTTTATCAGGTGGGAGCGGAGTAACGTACGGGAAAATATCATGATGAGTAGGTTTGCATTCACCGATTTCCGGAAAGGGGATAAAACCGGCACACGTATATTGTTGCTGAACCAATGGTTACGGGTAATTATGGCTTATCCGTTGATGATTTCCATGCTGATTTTTATTCTGAATTATCCATTGATGTTCGTGATGACTACCTTGTCTGGCATTGCAGTATTTTCGAGTATTCAAGTGTTTTTTTATGCACGAAAATATAATTTGTTAGAATCTTTTTGGGCATATCCATATAGTATTTTTTATACTTTTTCCTTATTTTGGATTACGCCGTATGCTATTATAACAGCAGCACGCAGAGGCTGGCTGACAAGAGGTTGATTCTGTAAAGTTTTTTTGTTCAAAGTTTGATTTAGATTGTTGGAAGTTTACCAGCTGAAAACTGCGACTATCCTCTGATAGCTGACTTCTGATGACCGTTAGCTATGAAGCTTTTTTCTCCAGCTCCAAGTCTCTTAGTTCTAGCTGTTTGATAAAATAATTCGGAGCTAATTGTGTTTCATCTTTAAATTGGATAGTCAGTGTTTTGGTGTTAGCAAAGCCATATATTTCAGCAAGGTGTTCCAAACTCAGTCGTCGAAGATGAGGCTGATTTACTAAATCTTTCAATAATTGGTCGATACGCAATTTGTTTACATAAGCACTGAATGTTCCTTTGTGTTCGTTGATGATTGCTGATAAAGTATTGCGGTTGGTGCCAAATTCTTTTGCTAACTCATATAGCTTAATTGGTTTCAAATACCCTTTTTCTCTTTCAAATTGTTCCAGTGCCTGTAATAATCTTTGCTCGGTTACTTTTACTGCGGCACTTTGCTCGTTTGTTTGGTCAGTAGCTGTATTGTTTTTTTGAGGAGTTTGGTTATTTGGTACAAATTCTTCAGTAGTCACTTCTTGAGAGACAACTTCTGAAACGATTGTTTCATTTTCTATAGCTTGTTCTTCAGCTTGTATTTGTTCAAGCAGTTCGTCAAACTTACTTTTCAATTTTTTCCGTGCTTTGATTTGCCTGAATAACAATATAGCCATTAGCAATAAGCCACTGACAGCTATAAACAAACCGACACGATAACCATATTTGTTCTTTTTTAACAGCTGTTGCAGTTCCGCTCTTTCGGTTTCTAATTTTTTAGTGTCTAACTCGTTGTGCAGCGTTTTGGTAATGTTTAATTGTTCTTTCTCAAACTGTTTATTGAGTGCAATCAGGCTTTCCGTGGCTTGCAATTGTTGCTCGGGGCTGTCCGTCTCTTTATAATACGCTATAAGGTATTCGTATGTTTTGCGCAGCTCATAATTCAAAAAGTTTTTTTGATGAAACAGCTCGTCTATTTTGTTAAAATAACTTATTGCTACTTCTTTCCGATTTTGCCGCCAAGCGATTTTACCCAAGTACAAATAAACAATATGCTCGGTATTAAAATCATTGTTTTGTTGAATGAGCGGTAATGCTTGCTCTAAAAACTGCTTGGCTTGCTCATCGTTGTTTTGTAAAAAATATAATCCTCCCTGCAAGTAGTTGAGATAAGCCGTTTCAACCGCCTGATATTTAGGTTTTATATGAGCAATCGCCTGTTTGCTCTCGGCTATAGTCTCTGATAACAAGTTTGTGTTACCCGACTGCAAATACGTTTTGGCTAAATTATACAATGCTACAACATACGCTCGGCGGTAGTTGTAATCACTGTTTGACTGGTAATAGTCTTTGGCTTGGGTGAAATATAGGATTGCCTTATCGTAATCGCGGGTGTGGTAATAAATATTGCCAATATCTATACGAACTGAATTAAGATTGTATAAACTGTTTATATCTCTATTGAATTTCTCTGACTCAATGGCGAAATCGAGAGCTTTTTTGTAAAAACGGTTGCTATAGTACAAAACCGCAGCCCTGTTTAAAAAATAACCTTTCAGGCTATCGTTGGGGATTTTTTCTACCAATGGTCGCATTTTATCGAGCAGCAAAACCGCGTTATCAAAAGGCACCATAAAGGACTTTTCCTCTAATGCACGGTATTCTTCCAAGGTGTTTTTTTCAATCTGTGCTTTACGGTAATAAACCTCTAAAAAATAGAGTTTTTTTTGCTCGTTGGTGCTATCCGATACGATTACTTCCCAGAGTTTTTGGTACGAATCTGACGTGCTTTGTGCCGAAACACAAAAAGCAAACGGAAAAATCGTCAATAATAAAAGAAAAAAATAGCTTTTTTTGGACACAATAATCAATGAATTGTTTATTAGGCAACAAATATACAAAAAAATAAAATCAGCCATATTTAAAGGTTTAAATGATTTAAAAACAATGCTTTAAAGATAAAAACACATATCTGGCACGGACGGAAAAATCGTCAATTTGAGGGAAAAATCGTCAATTTTTTAAAATCATGACGATTTTTCCCTTTGGTTATTTCAATCCTTTTCATATTTGCCACGAAAGAAAATGCTACCCGGGCAGCACAAAAATATCGAAACAATGAAAAAATTATTTTTGAGTGCTGTAGCCATTTCAGCCTTATGCAGTTCGTGCGAGACTGCCGACGATATTTATGCAGAAAAAACAAGTCATAAAACGTACACAACATCGACACACCACGGCACAAACAAAGAGTATGACCAATACCGAAACATTGTCAATAGCTTTGTTTATGACCAAAAGCTGGATTATCGCAACAATATGCGATTGTTTGAACAACATGTGAACCATCACATACAGCAAAACACAGACAAAATGCTGTATGAAACCATGGAT
>DATGOD010000145.1:0-2546 GCA_035306305.1 Flavobacterium sp. | reverse complement strand
AATTTCATCTAACAAAATAACCGAATAAGGTCTTCTGCGAACGGCTTCCGTCAATTGACCGCCTTCATCATAACCCACATATCCCGGAGGTGCACCCACCAATCTGCTTACCGAATGACGTTCCGAATATTCACTCATATCGATACGTGTCATCGCGTTTTCATCGTCAAACAGATATTCTGCCAGCGCTTTTGCCAATTCGGTTTTACCAACCCCTGTGGTTCCTAAAAACAGGAACGAACCAATTGGTTTTTTAGGATCCTGCAAACCGGAACGACTTCTGCGAACGGCATCGGAAATCGCTTCAATCGCTTCTTCCTGACCCACCACACGTTTGTGCAGCTCGTTTTCCAGATGCAAGAGTTTTTCACGCTCGGACTGAATCATTTTGGTTACGGGAACGCCCGTCCATTTGGCAACGACTTCCGCAATATCTTCATAGGTTACTTCCTCTTTGATGAGTGAAGTTCCTTTTTGATTTTCTTCCAGTTCTTGTTGCAAACGGTCTAATTCTTTTTCGGCTTCCTGAATTTTTCCGTAACGGATTTCTGCTACTTTTCCGTAATCTCCGTTTCTTTCCGCCCGATCGGCTTCTAATTTATAATCTTCAATTTCAATTTTGATGTTTTGGATGTTGTCCACTACATCTTTTTCTGATTTCCATTTGGTAAAAATCTGATTGCGGTCTTCTTTCAGATTGGCTAATTCAATACCCAAAGCTTTTAGTTTGGTTTCATCATTTTCACGTTTGATGGCTTCAATTTCGATTTCCAACTGCATAATCTTTCTGTCCAAGACGTCTAATTCTTCCGGTTTTGAATTGATTTCCATACGCAGTTTTGAAGCAGCTTCGTCAATCAAATCAATGGCTTTATCGGGCAAAAAACGGTTGGTAATGTATCGTTGCGATAATTCCACCGCACCGATAATTGCTTCGTCTTTGATGCGTACTTTGTGATGCGTTTCGTACTTGTCTTTAATGCCACGCAAAATAGAAATCGCACTTTCGGTATCGGGTTCTTCCACCACAACTTTCTGAAAACGACGTTCCAATGCTTTATCTTTCTCAAAATATTTTTGATATTCGTCCAGAGTGGTCGCACCAATCGCTCTGAGTTCACCCCGAGCCAATGCTGGTTTCAGGATATTAGCCGCATCCATTGCACCTTCGCCACCGCCGGCTCCGACCAACGTATGGATTTCGTCGATAAACAGAATAATTTGCCCGTCGGATTCCGTAACTTCTTTTACAACCGATTTCAGACGTTCTTCAAACTCTCCTTTGTATTTGGCTCCGGCAATCAGAGCCCCCATATCCAATGAGAAAATCAATTTGTCTTTCAGGTTTTCAGGCACATCGCCTTGAACAATTCTGTGTGCTAAACCTTCAGCAATGGCTGTTTTTCCCACGCCCGGTTCTCCTATCAACATCGGGTTGTTTTTAGAACGACGAGTTAAAATTTGCAACACCCGGCGGATTTCTTCATCACGTCCGATAACAGGGTCTAATTTTCCGTCGTTGGCTAATTGGTTGAGGTTTTTGGCGTATTTGTTCAATGCGTTATAGGTTTCTTCGGCAGATGCGGAAGTAATGCGTGCACCTTTTCGCAGTTCCTGAATAGCGGCTTGTATGTCTTTTTCCGCCACACCCTGATTTTTTAAAATCTGAGCGGCTTTTGATTTGGACTTGAAAATAGCTAAAAATAAATGTTCTACCGAAACGTATTCGTCGTTCATCTTTTTAGCGATGATTTGAGCTTCGTTGAGCATGGTTCCCGCTTCCCGCGACAAACCGATTTGTCCGCCCGAAACTTTTGGAAACGATTCAATTACAGCATTCAGCGTTTGTTTAAACATTTCGATGTTGACGTTGACTTTCTTTAAAATAAAAGGCGTAACGTTTTCATCCACTTCCAGCAACGCTTTAAAAATATGCTCGTTTTCTATTTGCTGTTGTCCGTTTGCCTGCACCAAAATTTGTGCCTGCTGCAGGGCTTCCTGTGATTTTGTAGTAAATAAATTAAGATTCATAGCTTTATTTTTGTTGTGTTGTTTTTTTAAATTTATACATCTTTTGTTATTCAAACCATATACCCAATGTTAAAAAGTGTCAAAATGTCTGTTTTGTATTGGTTTTAAAACGATTACTATGTCAAGATGGCGTTTTTAACGTATATTTGCTTGTGATAATAAAGACATAATGACTTAAAATTTGAATGAGATATGAGTTTTTTAGGTAAATTATTTGGAAATACAAAACTTGAAGAAACTAAAAGCAAAATTTCTTGGAGTATTTTGGAACATATTGACCAATTGGATATGATTATTCAAAATTCTTGGGAAAAACCGGTTTTGATTTTTAAACACAGCACCCGCTGTATCATCAGTAAATCGGCTTTGCGGAGTTTTGAAAACAAGTTTGATTTGGAAGATAAAATTACATTGTTCTATTTGGATTTATTACAGTATAGAAATATTTCAAACGAAATAGCAGAAGTATTTGGAATTACCCATCAGTCGCCACAAATTCTATTGATTAAAAACGG
>DATGOD010000144.1:0-3210 GCA_035306305.1 Flavobacterium sp. | reverse complement strand
TATGGTATTAAAAGGCGATGTTCCTGCAGGAATAGGACTTGAAGATGCCAAAGCAGTAGAAGGAGCCGTGGTTTTAGCTTACGGAAACTTTATTACCGTATTGATCAATTTTATCTTGTTGGCATTTGTAGTGTTTTTGTTGGTGAAATTTATCAATAACCTACGCAGAAAAGAAGAGGCTGTTGAAGAGCCGGCACCAGCAGGACCAACGCAAGAAGAACTTTTGGCGGAAATCCGCGATTTGCTGAAAAAACAGGAATAAAATTTAAATTGATATCATTTTTACCCCTTTCAAAGTTGGAACTCTGAAAGGGTTTTGTTTTTAGATTACTTTGTACCGGAAAATTCAAAGAATATAAAAAAACCTCATCTTTCGATGAGGTTTTTTTAGATCCAAGAGCGGAAGACGAGGGTCGAACTCGCGACATTCAGCTTGGAAGGCTGACGCTCTACCAACTGAGCTACTTCCGCATTTTACGATTTTTAAATCTTCGTTTGATTTTTCCAAGAGCGGAAGACGAGGGTCGAACTCGCGACATTCAGCTTGGAAGGCTGACGCTCTACCAACTGAGCTACTTCCGCATTTACAATTTTTAAATCTTTGTTTGATTTGTGAGTGCAAATATAGCTATTTAATAATATTTTGTGCAAGTATTTTTTGCTTTTTTTCAGACAAAACAGTGTGTTTTGTTATTACTACAAAGATTTTCAAATGTTTATCGGGTTTATTAAAAAACAAAGTGGGATAAAACTAATACCCTGTGTTTTTTACAGGGATATTTACAAACGTCCATTTCAGGCACTTCTTTGATGATTCATATCAAAATAGCTTCAATGAAGCGGCTTTTTTATTACATTTGAAAATAATTTAATCCATTTTTTATGGAAAAAAATACGGGAAAAACCGACGAATTAATCAAAAGATTAGAAGCCCTTTCGCAAAAGCAAAAACTTTTTTCAGAAGAAATACAAAACCTTCGTGCAGAAATTCAGTTTTTGAAATCCGGTCAATCTGTTTCGCAAACAGAAGAAAAAACAGTTATTCCTGAAACAAAACACGAACCAATTATTCCTGTATATGAACCAAATATTCATATACAGAAACCTGTTGTTCCGAAAAAACCGAAACAACCTTCGGATTTAGAGAAAATTATCGGAGAGAGCTGGATTAATAAAATAGGGATTCTGATACTGGTCATCGGGGTAGCTATCGGAGCAAAATATTCGATTGAAAACAATCTGATAAGCCCGCTTACGAGAATTATTTTAGGCTATTTATCAGGAATCACATTACTCGGTTTCGGAATAAAACTCAAAGCAAAATTTGAGAGCTACAGTGCGGTTTTGGTAAGTGGAGCAATGGCAATTTTCTATTTCATTACGTTTTTTGCCTATAATTTTTACGGATTGATTCCACAGATATTGGCTTTTGTATTAATGGTCATTTTTACTGTTTTCACTGTTTTTGCAGCACTCAAATACAATCGTTCGGTAATTGCACATATCGGATTGGTCGGAGCCTATGCCGTTCCGTTTTTGCTGTCGAGCGATTCGGGAAATGCAGCGATTTTGTTCGCGTATATTGCCATTATCAATGTTGGGATTTTAGCTGTTTCCATCAAAAGATATTGGAAATCCCTTTATTATGTTTCTTTCTTTTTGACTTGGTTGATTTACGGGCTTTGGCATTCTGACAACTATCATTCAGAGGAAAGCAAAATTAAAATATTAGGACTTGTATTGGCAACGATTTTCTTTTTGATGTTTTATGCCGTTGCGATTACCAACCGGATTATTCAGGAACAAAAATTGGCAAAACCGGATATTGTTTTGATTTTGCTCAACTCGTTTGTCTATTTCGGATTTGGTTACGGATTTATTCAGGCAGGAACTACAGAAAGCTATTTAGGATTATTCACTTTGTTTAATGCTGTTATTCATTTTGCAGTCGGGTACATTATCCAAAACAAAAAACTGGCTGATAAAACGCTGCTGTATTTGGTCTTGGGATTGGTTTTTACGTTCATCACGATTGCAATTCCGATTCAGTTAGACGGAAATTGGGTTACTTTGCTTTGGATTGCACAAGCCGTACTGCTGTTTTGGATTGGAAGAACGAAAAACGGAATCATTTACGAGAAAATTTCGTATGCAATTATGGTTTTGACCTTTTTCAGTCTGCTTCACGATTGGGCAAATTATTCGTATTACGGACTGAAAATGCAATCGTTTTTTAATATTATTTTCCTGACTTCACTTTTAGTTTTGGCAGGTTACGGATTCATTGTTTATTTAGGAAGAAAAAAGCAATATTTCACTTCCGAAAACCAAAACGGATTAACCAATGTGATGAATATTGCTGTTCCGGTTTTGTTGGGAATTACAAGCTATTTTACGTTTAGCAACGAGATAAACCTGTACTTTGAAAATTGGTTTGAGAAATCAGCCGTTCAAATAGCATCCGTTGAGGGCTACGCAGATTATCAGCAATATAATTATTTTATTTTAACGCTGAAAAATGTGTTTCTGATAGGATATTCTCTTCTGTTTTTCGGATTGCTTTCTATTGTGAATACCTCTAAAATCAGAAATAAAATTTTAGGAATAACAGCTATATCTTTTACACTATTGTCATTACTTACTGCTCAAACCGTGGGATTATATGTACTTGGAGAACTTCGTGAAGCATACATCGACAGGAATCTGAACGAGTATTACCACATCGGTTTTGGATATGTTTTAGTAAGATATGTTCTTTTCGGAATGATTGCTTTCGGAGTTTATTCGTTGTTCAAATACATCAAACAGGAATTTATGAATCCTTTGAATAAAACAATAAAATTTTTAGCCGAATTCGCTTTTTATGTTTCCGTTTTGTGCTTTCTGAGCAATGAACTGATTACCTGGCTGGATTTAGCCGGAAACAAAAGCGTTTTCAAATTAGGATTGAGTATTTTGTGGGGAGTTTATTCGTTATTCTTAATTTATCTGGGAATTTACAAACGAAGAAAACATTTAAGAATAGGCGCAATCGTCTTGTTTACAGTCACTTTATTAAAATTGTTCTTCTACGATATTGCAAATATGAATACGATTTCCAAAACGATTGTTTTTATCAGTCTGGGAATTTTATTATTGATTATTTCATTTTTGTATAATAAGTTTAAAGATAGAATTTCGGAAGATGAAAAAGTGGATTAAAAATATAGC
>DATGOD010000143.1:0-10257 GCA_035306305.1 Flavobacterium sp. | reverse complement strand
CCTGTGAAAGCAAACATATTTTTCTGTGCGTCTTTAATATTGGCGCAACTCAGGTTTTTCTGCATCAAATCCTGGTCTAAACCGACCATTGCTAAGGTAACGAAAACACCACCCAGAAATTGCTTGACGAAATGATAGCGGTTTCCGATGAAATCTTCAAAAAAGAATATTTTGGAATAATTAGATTGTTTAACCGATTCAAAAGCCTCAATGGCAGAAAAGTCTAAAGAAAAGCAGATAAAGATAATTGTGGACACCACAGCCGAAACCAGAAAAAATGTCTGCAAAGTGTCGGTAACGATGATTGTTTTGAGTCCGGCTTTGTAAGTATAAGCAAAGATGAAAAGCAAACTGAGCATAACTGTAACAGCAAACGGAATGTTATAAGCATCAAAAACGTAGCGTTGCAAAACGATAACGACGAGATACAACCGGAATGCCGAGCCAATAGTGCGACTGAGCAAAAAGATGGTTGCCGCAGATTTATAACTGTAAAAACCTAACTTCTTTTCAAAATAGGTGTAAATAGAAACCACATTCAGCCGATAATATAAAGGTAATAATACGGTAGCGGTCAAGAGAAATCCAACAGCGTTACCTAAAATAAACTGAAAATACTTGAATTGCTCTCCGTTGGGCGAGCCCACTTCGCCCGGAACAGAAATAAATGTTACACCAGACAAAGCTGTGCCAATCATCCCGAAAGCAACCAAATACCATTTGGCATTTTTATTTGCCTGAAAAAAAGCACTGTTGCTGTTGTCTTTTCGGCTCATCAGCCAAGAAATGGTAAGTAACATCAAAAAATAAACAATGATAATGGTAAGTATAGCGTTTGCTGACATAATAAATGATGGTTTGAATTTCAAAAATAAATAATAATCTCAATAATACGGTTAAACGTGTGCAATTTAATATTAAACCGTAATTTTGCTTTATGGAATACCCGTCAAAATTATTAGAAAAAGCCGTTGATCAAATGTCGCAATTACCCGGAGTGGGCAAACGCACTGCTTTGCGACTCATGTTACATTTGTTGCGACAACCCGAGCAACAAACCTTTGAATTGGCAAAAGCCTTGCATCAGTTACGAGAAAACATCAATTATTGTTCAAAATGTTACACCATTTGTGATGAAGGATTGTGTGATATTTGTAAAAATCCGTCCAGAGACCAATCTACCATTTGCGTGGTGGAAGATGTACGCGATGTGATGGCAATAGAAAATACACAACAATACCGCGGATTGTACCATGTTTTGGGCGGTAAAATATCACCTATAGATGGCGTTGGCCCACATCAGTTGCGTATCAAACCGTTGATAGAACGAATAAAAGAAGGTGATGTAAATGAAGTGATATTTGCTTTGAGCTCAACGATGGAGGGCGACACAACCAATTATTATATTTACAAGCAAATCAAGGATTTTAATGTAAAAACCTCAACCATCGCCAGAGGAATTGCTGTAGGCGACGAAATTGAGTTTGCAGACGAAATTACTTTAGGACGTAGTCTTTTACACCGAATTCCGTTTGAAAATTCAATTGGAGGATGATAATCTGTACAAATATTTTATTCCAATCTAAAAGCCTTTTCGCTCTGATGTGTACCTTTAACCTGAGGACTTTAAATTTTCAACTTATTCATTAAAACAATCAATAATTCTGTGAGCAATTCGCAGCGCTTCTGTACCATCTTCGAGTGTAACAATTGGGGTGGAGTCATCTTGAATTGCCTGGGCAAAACTTTCTAATTCTTCCAAAATAGCGTTAGAAGTCTGTACTTCTGGATTATCAAAATAGATTTGTTTTTTCACACCTTCGGCATTTTGTAGAATCAAATCAAAATCGCCCGGCACTTCTGGAGCGTCTTTCATTTTTACTACTTCGCAGATTTTGTCCAAATAATCCACCGAGATATAAGCATCTTTCTGGAAAAAACGAGCTTTACGCATATTTTTCATCGAAATACGGCTCGAAGTTACATTGGCTACACAACCGTTTTCAAACTCAATTCGAGCATTAGCAATATCTGGCGAATCACTGATTACCGCTGTTCCGGTGGCGTGTACTTCTTTTACTGGCGATTTGACCACGCTAAGGATTGCATCAATATCGTGAATCATCAAATCCAATACAACAGGTACATCTGTTCCGCGCGGGTTAAACTCTGCCAATCGATGTGTTTCGATAAACATTGGATTGTGAATTTTATCTTTCACAGCTTTAAATGCTGGGTTAAAACGTTCGACGTGACCAACTTGTCCTTTTACATTAAATTCTTTCGACAAACGAATAATTTCTTCGGCTTCTTCGACAGAATTGGCAATTGGTTTTTCTAAAAAAACGTGTTTTTTCTTCCGAATAGCGTTTACGGCACAAGCGTGGTGCGACAAAGTAGGTGTTACGATATCAACCACATCAACAGCGTCAATAAGCTCTTCAATCGTTGCAAACCTATGGTAACCAAATTCTTGGCTTATGTTGTTTGCGTAATCTTCGTTGGCATCATAGAATCCAACTAATTGGTATAAAGGAGATTGCTCTAACAATCTGAGATGTATTTTGCCTAAATGTCCGGCACCTAAAACCCCTACTTTTAACATACAAGTAATTTTTTACAAAGTTAAAATTATTTGGTTGAATTTGGCAATCAGACGAAAAAAATCCCAACATCGAAAAGATGTCAAGATTTTTGTATTATTCAGAAAATGTCTTTTTGTATAATGCCAATAATTCGTTTGCTACTGCAAAAGGCGATTTCGTATTATTCAGAATATCAGATTGAGCAATGTCCATTTGGGTTTTCACTTCTTCATTTTGATAGAAAGAATTTAGTAAATGTTCCTGCACCGTTTCTTTGAGCCAATAAAAATTCTGGTTCGTGCGGTTTTTTTCGAAGTAATGATTTTCTTTGGTCAGTGCAAAATAGGCTTCGATCATTTTCCAGACTTTGTCAATACCTTTGTTATAAAAAGCACTGGCAGTTCTCACTTTCGGTTGCCAACCCGATTCTTTCGGTGGAAACAAATGCAATGCCCTGTTTACATCGAGTTTGGCTGTTCTGGCACGTTCTATATTGTCGCCATCGGCTTTGTTGATGACAACCGCATCTGCCATTTCCATTACCCCCCTTTTAATCCCTTGTAATTCGTCGCCAGCACCAGCAAGATTGAGTAAAAGAAAAAAATCAGTCATGCTGTGAACAGCGGTTTCGGATTGCCCTACGCCAACAGTTTCTATCAAAATAGTATCAAATCCGCAAGCTTCGCAAAGGATAATCGCTTCGCGAGTCTTACGAGATACGCCTCCCAAACTTTCTCCGGAAGCCGACGGACGGATAAAAGCATTTTCTTCTTTAACCAATTCCTCCATACGGGTTTTATCGCCTAAAATACTACCTTTGGATATGGAGCTACTTGGGTCGATAGCCAACACAGCCACCTTTTTTTCTTGTCGGATAAGATGTAAACCAAAGGCTTCGATAAACGTACTTTTTCCTACACCCGGAACGCCGGTAATTCCAATTCGGACAGATTGGTTGGCGTGTGGTAAACAAGCTTGGATAATGTCATTGGCTTGTTGCTGATGTTGTGGATTCTGGCTTTCTATCAAAGTAATAGCTTGGCTGAGAGCAGTTTTGTTTCCTTGAAGAATATCATCAATCAGTTGCAAATGATTTTTTTTCTTTTTTCTTAGTTGCTGAATCTTTTTAACAGCCTCTTTACCAATATGGTTGGGCTGGTTGATTCCTTCATTTTCAAACAATGCTGATTGATTCTCTGACATCTTTAATGTTTTGTAGGGTACTGAAAGCGTAAATATACAAAAAAGCCTACAATATTAGACAATTTAGGCTAAAGTTGGAAAAGCCAAACGTTTGCGAGCCGTAAAGTCAAAAGTCTGTCAAGCCGAATTCAGGTTATTCCGCACAATTATACACATTCGCACATGAGCAAAACCGAAAATTACTTACAGCATACAGTATATTGTAGTGAGCGTAATTGCATTTTCGTTTAGAACAATATCAATGATAAATCAACGTTTGAAACGGGCTTACTCCGTTTGGGAAAATTACTTTCATACTATACCTGTGTGATATTATAAATTACTTCTATAGAAATACAAAAAGCAAACGAGGGTTTGCCGATGTTTCTGACTACTAATTATGCAGATTATACAAGGGTTTTAATTTCTTAAAAAAATCTATTTAGTATATTTGGGAAATAAAACATTCATCCAAAAACAATTTATTATGAAAAAAATAGGCGTTTGTTTGCTTTTCCTTGCCGGTATGCAAATTGTTCAGGCACAAAACGAGGATTATTCTGATTATCCATTGTTTATGGAATCGTTTTGGAAAAAAGATAATCTAAACGCCAAAATGGTTACCAGTCAATTGTTGGCAACCAAATCGGGCAAACAGTTGATTACTGCCTATGAGAAAGGTTTGGCGGCAATCAATGATTACAATAATGGCAAGGTTAAACAACCAGATTATGCTCAAAAAGAGCAATATGAAGAAGCGGTAAAAACGCTCAAAATTTTTTTGGCAGACGAAGGTTTGGCTTACACAAA
Source organism: Flavobacterium sp. (assembly GCA_035306305.1). Lineage (GTDB taxonomy): Bacteria > Bacteroidota > Bacteroidia > Flavobacteriales > Flavobacteriaceae > Flavobacterium. Next base: position 5,680 of record DATGOD010000143.1, on the reverse strand, counting down.
CGAAGAAACACAGCTATTGATGGAATACTACAGTCAATTACTGGTTTTTGCTAATAGTTGGAAACGGGAATCGGTGCATGAAATAGAAAATGATTTTACCTATGGTAAGATGCAATTTGACCGATGTGCGTTTGATACCAAGTTGGAATTTTCGAGCAACGGTTCGTTTGAAGGCACCAAATGTTATACCTACAATAACGAGTGCGAGTGTGATGATTTTTCAGGTCGTTGGCATCTGACTGGTGCGAGGTTGTATCTGGAATTTGATAACGGTCAAGAAGATTTTTACCTGATTTGGTTTATGGATGACAAACTTTATTTGGCAGATGAATATTTTGATTATCTACAAGAATTTTCTCGTTGAGTATATTGATTCTTACCGAAATATTGTGTAGAAAAATGTTCTGATATAGAGCTTTTGCGTTTAGATTGTGTTGCTACTTAAAAAGGCTTAAACGAGGTCATTTTTTATGATTATTTGCTGAAAATCGGGGTTGTGCAACGGTTACACATGTTAGCTGTTGGTTTTATTTATTAAATATTGTTTTCCAAATACAATTTTGTTTTTCGAATAATAATTTATAATCAACTTCATTTAAGTTTGAGTCTGAAAATTTGAAATTTTCAAACCAAATTTTAATAATTATGTCATTCATATCTTCTTTAAAAAGCTCTAATGAATTAAATTTTTCAAATTCAACGCTTTTATTATATACAAAACTAAACTCACTAAAATTAAAATTAGAATTTTCCACATTGAAAAATTCCCAACCATAAAGATCATTAAATATGAAGCTAGTTAAATATTTTGATATTTCATTTTTTCAAATTTTATTACTTTGTTTGATCCTTCAATATCAATTCTGTAAGTTGAAATATACTTTTTTATATTTTCTAATTTAAGTTCAATGTAGTTTGAATCATTGCTATTATTTCGCTTTAATAATTCGAATTTACAAGTAATTGAATTTTCAGTTTCGTTTAAATATAAATCAATGAAGGTTGCTTCATTTAGAATTAAATCTAGTTGATCTCTTATTTCTTCTGAAAATTTCATTTATAGTAGTTTTTTAAAACTTGCAGCTAACGTCCGGCGGCTTGGCGAAGGTGGCACTTTTTAGCACGGAACTTTAACCGAAGACGAGATTTCAAATTTATACAAAATTTTCAATCGAAGAAGTTTCCTGCCGCTTTTGCCAAACGAGCTGTTAGCGGTTCGGGCTTCTTCTTGTCTATGGATATTCAAAGCCAAATTCGATGTTTTCAAGTTTGTCATTTGTTAGCCTATAAATTGCATAGTAGATTGGCATATTGTTATTCGTCAATAATTTTGTTTTGCTGTCGTTGGGTAGTTCAATACTATAGGAAAGCGTAATACTGTTCTTTGTGCTGTCTTTGGCTACATAGCAAGTTCCGAGTTTTTCAATAATTTCTCTTTTGCTTATTCCAAGTTTAATTCCTTTTTCGGTCTCAAATTCCTTTGATTTTATTTGTCGAACGCTTTGTTTTGAGTTGTCCGAATATGAAATATTAAAAATACTCACTTGGCTATAGTAGTCTCCCGAATGCACGGTCAGTCCGAGTTTTTGTTTTTTGTCACTCGAATAATATACGTGAGTTGAGTCACCTTCTAATTTCGCTTGTTTTCCTATAATCTTTAATGTGCTTTCAGCATTTTTTATTTTAATGCCGACAACAGAAGTGCTGGGTCTATAAAAGTACATTTCGATTTATTTAATTCTTGTTGTTTTTCATATTCTTCTCGTAATTCTTTGTCTGGCTCAGGAACAAGCTCAAGTCTGTCGCTTTTGTCCACAGATTTTATCTGCGAATTGTTGCAGTTTGTCAAGAGTGAGATTATCAATATTGCTAAAAGTATATTTTTCATTTTTATGTCGGTTTGTGTCGTCATAGCCTGACCGCTAACTCACAAATACACGCAAGTTATCCGTTTTTAGTTGTTTGTAAATGTTTTTATCAAGGGCAAGTTACAAAAAAAAGTTAATAACTCGAACTGGTGGATATAAGTAATAGGTATCTTTAAACTTTCAGCTTGGGCAATCACGTTAAATAAAAACTCCACCCAAAATCAACAATTTTGGGTGGAGTTTATTTTCATAGCAACTAAAATTATTTTTTCTTTTGATTTTTTTGCTGTTGAGCTTGTTCCATCATTTGTTCCATTCGGCGTTGGAATTTATTTTTCGGACGCTCTTTGGTTTTGCTTTCTTCGATTTGTGCTTTCACTTTATCTTCATTGATGATTCTGTATTTAATCACATACATGATTCCGATAGTAATCAAGTTGGAAGTGAAGTAATATAATGACAATCCGGAGGCATAGTTGTTAAAGAAAAACATCATCATAATTGGCGAAATGTAAATCATGATTTTCATGATTTTGCTCATATCCGGCATACCTTCTTGTTGAGGCATTGATGATGATTGATCGCCGGTGGTCATTTTCATATAAACAAATGTTGCTAAACCAGCCAAAATAGGGAAGAGGCTCACGTGGTCGCCATAGAAAGGTATTTTGAATGGTAAGGTAAATATGCTGTCATAAGATGATAAGTCATCGGCCCATAAAAATGATTGCTGACGCAGCTCAAATGCAGACGGGAAAAACATGAATAAAGCATAGAATACCGGCATTTGTATAAACAATGGCAAACAACCCGAAAGCGGACTAACGCCGGCTTTTTGATAGAGTTTCATGGTTTCTTGTTGCTTTTTCATCGGGTCATTTTTGTATTTCTCCGATATTTCTTGCACTTCTGGTCTGATGATTTTCATTTTTGCCTGAGAAACATAAGACTTGTATTGCACTGGCGACATCAATAATCTAACCACGACGGTCAATAGAATAATGGCAAATCCGTATGGGATAAATTTGATTAAAAATGTATAAACCGGAATGATAATCCATTCGTTTAACCAACCAAAAATTCCCCAACCAAGTGGCATAACTTCGTCCAAATTTCTGTCGTAATTAGTCAATATGTCATAATCTGCCGGACCAAAATACAAATTCATGTTGTAGTTTATTTCTCCACCATTATATTTTAGAGGCATCTCGGCAGCATATTTTTTCAAATACAAAGTGTCGATATCTTCGTTTTGCACCAAGTTTTCAGAAGTAAGTTTACTGGTTTCAAAAGCGGTATCTGTCAATAATATAGATGTAAACAGATGTTGTTTGAAAGCGATGTAACTCACGTCTTTTTCATTCGCATCGGCATAGCTTTTAGAAGCGTTTAGGTAGTCGTCTTTTCCGCCTTCAAATTCATAAACCACTTCAGAATAACGGTTTTCGTAGCTAATACTTTTTTCGTTTCTGATGGTTTTCAATTCCCAATCCAATTTTGCCGGAGTATTGACGTTTAATACTTGATTTAGTCCAACAGATTTGATGGTTAAATCGAGCATATAATCATCGGGTTTGATGGTATAAACATATTCCAAATAGTTGTTTTCAGAAGTTTTTAGCTTCATGCTCACTATTTGATTGTCGCCATTTTTGGTCAAGGTTGGTTCGAAAAGCATTTCGCTGGTATTCAACAATCTATTGTCTTGTGTAGCAAGCTGAATGTTGAGTTTGGCATTGTTGTTTTCGATGAGTTTTACCAATTCATCATTGTCTTTGGAAAAACGTTTGTGGTTTTTTACCTCTACTTTTGACAGGTAACCACCTTTGGTAGAGAAACTCATTTTGAGCAAATCACTTTCTACCTCAATCTCTTGTGTTTGTGCATCATCTAAACCATAAGCAAACGCACCAGAATTTTGTTTGAGCTGTTCAACTTGCAAAGAATCATTACTTGTAGCAGGATTAACAGATGCGGTTTGTTCTGTTGGAGTTTCGTCTTTTTCTGCCGGGTTTTCATTCGATTTGCTAGTCATTAAAAACCAAGCGAGCAAACCCGAAATCAGAACCAGTCCGATGATACTGTTTTTATCTAATTTTTTTTCTTCCATTTATTTCAATTTATTCAAAAATAGGTATTAGTTTAGTTTTTTATTCATGGCAGCTTTCACAAAATGCACAAATAATGGATGCGGATTCGCAACGGTGCTTTTGTATTCTGGATGATATTGTGCAGCAACAAAAAACGGATGATTAGGGATTTCTACAATTTCAACCAAATTGGTTTCTGGGTTATAGCCCGAAGCAATCATACCAGCTTTTTCGAAATCTTCTAAATAGCTGTTATTGAATTCATAACGATGTCTATGACGTTCGTTAATCAATTCAGATTGATAGATTTCAAACGCTTTGGTGTTGGTTTTGATAGCACAATCCCAGCCGCCCAAACGCATGGTTCCACCTTTGTCGGTAATGGTTTTTTGTTCTTCCATAAAGGTAATTACCGGATAAGGCGTGTTGTCGTTCATTTCGGTTGAATTGGCTTGTTGCATATTCAATACGTTGCGGGCAAATTCGATAACTGCCATTTGCATTCCTAAGCATATACCGAGAAAAGGTAGTTTGTTTTCGCGTGCATATTTTACTGCCAAAACTTTGCCTTCGATACCTCTTGCTCCAAATCCTGGTGCAACCAAAACGCCGTCTAAGCCTTTAAACTTATCGTTTATATTGTTATTGGTAATATATTCAGAATGAATACTTACCACATTTACTTTAATATTGTTTTCGGCTCCTGCATGAACAAAAGATTCTAAAATAGATTTGTAAGAATCTTGCAACTCGACATATTTACCAACCAAACCGATATTTACTGTTTGTTTAGGGTTTTTTAGTCGATGTAAAAAGTCGTTCCAGTTTTTCAAATCCGGAAGAGATTTTTCCGGTAGGTTTAGTTTTTTCAAAGCTACTCTGTCCAATCCTTCTTCAAGCATCAAATTAGGTACATCATAAATCGTATCTGCGTCGATAGATTGGATAACCGCTTCACTTTTCACATTACAGAAAGCCGCCAATTTTTGTTTGATTTCTCCAGACAATTGATGTTCAGTGCGACAAACCAAAATATCAGCTTTGATACCGCTTTCCATCAATGTTTTTACAGAGTGTTGCGTAGGTTTTGTTTTGAGTTCTCCTGCTGCTGATAGGTAAGGAACCAAGGTAAGGTGGATAACGATGGCGTTTTCTTCGCCTAAATCCCACAATAGCTGACGCACCGATTCGATATAAGGCAATGATTCAATATCGCCGACAGTTCCACCGATTTCGGTAATCACGATGTCATAATCGCCTGATTTTCCGAGCAATTGCATGCGTTCTTTGATTTCGTTGGTGATGTGCGGAACAACTTGAACAGTTTTTCCTAAAAACTCACCGCGTCTTTCTTTTTCGATAACCGATAAGTAAACGCGTCCGGTGGTTACATTGTTTGCTTGCGAGGTTGGTCTGTTCAAAAAACGCTCGTAATGACCTAAGTCTAAGTCAGTTTCCGCTCCGTCATTGGTAACATAGCATTCGCCATGTTCATACGGATTTAGCGTACCTGGGTCAACATTGATATAGGGGTCAAACTTTTGAATGGTGGTATTATATCCTCTGGCTTGCAGTAATTTAGCTAATGATGCGGCTATAATTCCTTTACCTAACGAAGAGGTTACTCCTCCTGTTACAAATATGTATTTGGTCTGCTTCATGCTTGTTTTTTTAAGCGGTAATAAAAACTTGGCAAAAATACGATTATAAATCGGGTTTAAA
>DATGOD010000142.1:0-2740 GCA_035306305.1 Flavobacterium sp. | reverse complement strand
TGCCAACCATAAAAAAGTTTTCATAAATTATCTTTCTTCAAAAATAATCATAAATTTGTAAGTATCAATTTCAAATCGCAAAAAGCTGATGGAAGAATATATGTTGCCTTGTTTGAACAAAAAGTTATTCGGAATCGAATGCCCGGGATGCGGTACACAGCGTTCAGTAGCTTTGTTATCGCATGGAGAATTTTGGGAAGCTTTTAAAATGTTTCCGGCTATCTATACAACTATTCCGCTTTTTTTGTTGATTTTTTTACATTTTATAGACAAATCAAGAAATTATACCAAGTTAATTATTATTTTCGCCATCGCTAATGCTTTAGTGATGATTATTTCATATTTTTACAAACAATATCTAACATTTTTTTAATTATGGAAAATTACCAAACTCAACAAGATTTGAACAACCCGATGGGAGACGGGAATTTTATGCAGTCTAATTTACCAAACGCAACAGCAGTTTTAATTTTAGGGATTATCTCTATTATTGGTACTTGTTGTTACGGTATCATTGGTTTAATTTGTGGTATCATTGGTTTAGTATTGGCGAACAAAGACATGAAATTGTATCGTGCAAATCCGAATGCTTATAGCAATTATTCTAATTTGAACACAGGTAGAATCTTATGTATTGTCGGAATTATTCTAAGTGTTCTTGCCGTTGCTTATTTCATATTTATATTTGCAGCAATCGGAATGGATGCACTGTCAGATCCTGAGCTTCTTCAAGAAAGAATCCTAGAATTACAAAATTCTTAATCAAACAAAAAAAAAGAGCTTTTTCACGAAGCTCTTTTTTTGTTCTATACTCGTCCTTTTAACGAATCAAACACCCAAGCGATTGCCAAAAAACCTACGCCAACAGCGCCAAATCCCCAACCCGAAATTTCGCTGTATCGGAATATTCCTAATCCGATGAGCAATAATCCCATCACAATCATAATTAACGTAGCATAACTTAAAACCTGATTTTTATTTAATGCCATAATTTACTTTATTAGTTAAACAATTCTGCCAACAATTCGTTCATCACATCCAGATGCGACATATTTCCCGCACCAACACCTTTGCTTTTCATATCAAAAGTGCGTATCAAATGAAGATTTCGACTCACTTTTTTCATCGGATAATGACGTGCACCAGACTGATAATCTTTCATTGCATATTCGCTCACACCCATTTCTTTGGCAAGTACTTTTGGGTTTTGTGCTGCGTTATTATAAGTCAATCCTTGATATTTCAACAGCTTATTAAAGTAATTGTTAAGCAACCCAAATGTAAGCACCAATGGATTGTTTTTAGAATTTTGTGCAAAATAATAACCTATTTTGTATGCCGAAACCTCATCTTTATTAGCAATCGCTTTAATCAATTCAAAATTATTAAACTCTTTGCTAATTCCGATATTCGTTTCGATATGATCGGCGGTAATGTGTGTGCCAGCAGGCAAAATAATTTGCAGTTTTTTCACTTCGTTGGCGATACGATGCAAATCATTTCCGATAAACTCAGACAACATCGCGGCAGCTTTGGGTTCGATGCTGTAATTTTGTCCTTTTACAAAGTTGTTAATCCAACCTTCCAGCTGGTAATCTCTCACCTTTTTACTTTCAAACAACAACGCATTTTTCTGCAATGTTTTGTATATTTTTTTTCTCTTATCCAGCGTTTTGTATTTGTAACAAAAAACCAAAATCGTTGTGGGTTGCACATTGCTAAAATAAGCTTCTAATTGGTCTATTTCTTTGGATAAATCTTGTGCTTCCTTAACAATAATCACTTGATAATCTGACATCAACGGAAATCGCCGAGCATTCGCAATCAAATCATTAACCGTCGTATCTTTTCCATAAACAACCAATTGGTCAAAACCTTTTTGGTCTTCACTCAACACCTCCGCCTCAATACCATTGGCAATTTGGTCGATATAATAAGGCTCTTCTCCCATCAGAAAATATACCGGATGAAATTGCTTTTTGCGAATTTGATCGAGTATTTTTTTTAGCTCTTGCATATTTTCAAACTATTCTTGTTGATAATCGGAGCGATATTGGGTATTTTTGCTCTATGCAAAAACTGAATTTCCCGGAATATTCGTTCCGTTTCAAAATTAATGAAAATAAACGGTTGATATTTGATATCATCCGCAAAAAGTTTGTCGTGCTTACACCCGAAGAATGGGTTCGGCAACATACGGTGCATTATCTGATTCAAGAAAAAGGTTATCCACAATCACATATCAGTGTAGAAAAATCACTCAATATCAACGGACTAACCAAAAGATACGACATCATTGTACATCGCCCCGACGGCGGTTTTTTCTTATTGGTCGAATGCAAAGAACCTGCTGTAACGATTAATCAAACGGTTTTTGATCAAATTGCTCGATATAATATGGTGTTGAATTCCGATTTTTTGATGGTTACTAACGGAATTAATCATTATTATTGCAAAATAGATTCACAAAACCAACGTTATCTTTTTCTGAGAGATATTCCTAACCAACTCGAACGATGAAAAAAACATATCTACTATCGCTATGCGGACTATTATTTTTGGGGATTTCGTGCCAAAACGAAGCCAAAAACAATGAAGCCGAAAAAACAAAAGTTCAACACAATGTTGATGCTCAAAAATACCGCACCGAATTGGCAAAGAAAAAAGCCGATTTGAACCAAAAACTCCGATCAGCCGACCACGAAAAAGCCAATAATTTGCTGATTGAATACAAAAAAAT
>DATGOD010000141.1:0-3335 GCA_035306305.1 Flavobacterium sp. | reverse complement strand
AAAGTGTTGGTAAAATATAATTTGTTTGTATATTTGCACCGGCAAGTCCTACACGACCAGCTCCTGCAGAATCCTCCAGGGTGGGAACGCAGCAAAGGTATGTGGTTGTAGCGGTGCGATGTAGGTCGCTTGCCATTTTTTCATCAACCTGTCAGGTTGATTTTTTTTTTGCTGTTATTTTTGTTTTTTAACTGTCTCAAAACAATAAAAAACAAAAAAGGGAAGTAAAAACCTCCCTTTTTCAACACTTACATGAATTTTTTACAATTCATACACTTAACTAAAAACATTCAAAAAACTACTATCTATAAAAAGATTCGCTTTTTTCTTTTTGTTAGCTTCCGGAATGCAGAAGCATCCCGAGCAACTAACACTTTTCTTTTTCATAACAATTTGTAAAGAATAATACAAAGCACATACCATTTTCATAATCCATTGATAAACAACCAATCCCAAATATGCACTCATTTAAGAATGGGGAAAAACAATCATTTATTGTAGATTTTTTTCTCAGTAAGTCAACATATTTGATCAAAATTTGAGTGCTTTAAATAAAGTGCAACAAAAAACAATTTACAATATTTGTATTACATTTGTAAAAATTCTTTATGAAATGCTGACGATCGGTATTGCAGGCGGAACCGGAAGTGGAAAAACCACAGTGGTTCATCAAATAATGAGCGAATTGTCTGAAGAAGAAGTAGGCATTATTTCGCAGGATTCTTATTATAAAACCAACGACCATTTGAGTATGGACGAAAGGGTGCTGATTAATTTTGATCACCCGCGTGCGATAGATTTTGATTTGCTTACTTTGCATTTAAAAGAATTAAAAGAGGGAAAAAGTATTCATCAGCCGGTTTATTCCTTTGTGCATCACAATCGAACCGATGATTATATACTGACACACCCGCGGAAAGTAATGATTGTAGAAGGGATTTTGATTTTAACCAATCCTGAATTACGCGATTTGATGGACATAAAAATTTTTGTTCACGCCGATTCGGATGAACGGCTGATTCGTCGGTTGAAACGTGATATTGCAGAACGTGGTCGTGAAATGGAAGAAGTTTTAAACCGCTACCAAACCACGTTGAAACCCATGCACGAACAATTTATTGAACCATCAAAATCGTTTGCCGATATTATTATTCCAAATGATAAATACAATACGGTGGCAATTGATATCGTCCGAACATATATCGACAAAAAAATTAACAAGTAAAAGTTATGAAAAAAAAGATCGACGCACTCTTAATCAGATATCCTTTTTTAAAATGGGTAACCAACCGGTTTGTTCTGGTAACGCTTTTTTTTATACTTTGGCTCTTGTTTTTTGACACTTACGCATTTTACGATCACAGAATTATTGACAAAGAGATTAATAAACTGGAAGAAAACAGAGATTACTATCAACAAGAAATCAACAGCGACGATAAAAACATTCAAAAATTACATCGAAAAGAAGAAATAGAGCGTTATGCCCGTGAAAAATATTATATGAAACGTGAAAACGAAGACATATATATTATTGATACTGATCAAAAATATTCAACAGAAAACAATAAATAAATCGAGATAAATATGTTATTTCAGGATTTTGAAAAAGTAACTTCCAAACAGTGGAAAAATCAGATTCAGTTCGAATTAAAAGGAGCTGATTACAACGATGCATTGGTTTGGGAAAGTTTAGAAGGAATTAAAGTAAAACCTTTTTATCATAACGACGAAGATACGGTAACCAATCCGGTCAAAACACAAAACACGGAATTTTCTATTTTGCAGGAAATTTTCGTACACGATTTGGATAAATCAATTCATAATGCCAACGAATCATTGACACGTGGCGCTGAAAGCATCCGCTTTATCATTCCAACAAAAGAAACAGACGTTGTTTCTTTACTAAACAGTCTTAAAAATCCAAAATCGATTTATCTTCAACTATTATTTCTGGACGAAAATATTCTATCAAAGATCAACGAAGAAGCCGGAAAATTATCGTTTGAAGTTTTTGTTTTGACAGATCCTATCCATCAATTAGGATTCGACGGAAATTTCTTTAAAGATGGAAATTCTGATTTTGAAACATTGAACCTTATCAACAAAAAAGCAGCTAATATAAATTGGCTTACGGTAAACGTCACTACGTATCAAAATGCCGGTGCAAATATGGTACAGCAAATTGCATACACTTTGGCACATACCAACGAATATTTCAACCGAATTGAAAATTTCGATAAAAACATTACCGTTGAAGTAGCGGTTGGCGGAAATTATTTCTTTGAAATTGCCAAGCTTCGTGCGTTGCGCTTATCGTTAAATGCATTGGCTGAAGTTTATTCTCCAAACATTTCGTTTCATATTATAGCAAAACCAACCCGTCGTAACAAAACCATTTATGACTATAACGTAAATATGTTACGTACCACCACCGAGTGTATGAGTGCCATTTTAGGTGGCGCAGATGCCGTTCAAAACATTGCTTACGATGCTGTTTTTCATAAAACAAACGAATTTGGCGACCGTATTTCCAGAAATCAATTGTTGATTTTAAAAGAAGAGTGTTATTTTGACAAAGTAAACAATCCCGCTGACGGAGCCTATTATATTGAAAGTTTAACGAATCAATTAGCCGAAAAAGGATTGGAATTGTTTAAAGACATTGAAAAAAACGGTGGATTGATTACCCAATTAATCGACGGAACCATTCAGCGAAAAATTGCAGAAAGTGCCGAAAAAGAACAGGCGTTATTTAACGAAGGTAAAGAAGTGCTTTTAGGGACCAACAAATATCCGAATGCACAAGACAAAATGGCGCACGATTTGGAATTGTTTCCTTTTGTAAAAAACAATCCTCGTAAAACTTTGATTACACCAATCATAGAAAAACGTTTGGCTGAAAAACTGGAACAGGAAAGGTTGGAAGTTGAAAAAAACGCATAAATCATGAGAAAAAACATACAACATATAACAATAAATCAAAAGTCAAAAGTCGAAAGTCAAGAGTTAAAAAAAACACCTGACACCCAACACCCAACACCCAACTTTTTAACCGCCGAAGGCATCGAACTAAAGCCAACTTATTCTGAAGTGGATTTAGAAGGCTTGGAACATATTGGTTTTGGAGCAGGTTTTGCACCGAATTTAAGAGGGCCTTATGCAACAATGTACGTTCGCCGCCCCTGGACCATTCGTCAGTATGCAGGATTCTCTACGGCAGAGGAAAGTAATGCTTTTTACCGTAGAAATTTAGCTGCCGGACAAAAAGGACTTTCCGTAGCTTTTGATTTGGCAACGCACAGAGGTTACGATTCTGATCACGAACGGGTTGTCGG
>DATGOD010000140.1:0-3319 GCA_035306305.1 Flavobacterium sp. | reverse complement strand
CGCAAGATTTCTACCCATACAACCGGAAACATAATCAAATTCACGATAGGAACAAAAAGCAGAATAACCCACCAAGCTGGGCGGTTGATGATTTTCATCAAAATCACGGCGTTGTAAATCGGCACGGCAGCTTCCCAAGCTTTGCGACCCGCTTTGATGTATAATTTCCAAGTTCCGGCAAAGTGAATAAGTTGTATTACTAGAAAGAAGATAAACCATTGTGTTAGTGTCATAATTTTATATTTTAATAAACGAATGTAATAGTTTCTTTTTTAATTGCCTAAGCCTAAAACGTCTTTCATCGAAAAAACGCCTTTTTTTTCTACAATCCATTCTGCAGCAATCACAGCACCGAGAGCAAATCCTTTTCGGGAAAAAGCCTCGTGTTCAATACTGATTTTGTCCACTTCAGAAGTATAGGTAATTTGGTGTGTTCCGGGAGCTTGTTCGATACGTTTGGCTGTAATCGGAATATCGGTTTCAGCGAGTTTGTTGGGCATCAAAACCCAGTTGTTGTATTTGGTATTGGCGATGATGTCTTGCGTGAGCGTGATAGCTGTTCCGCTCGGAGCATCTAATTTTTGTGTGTGATGAATTTCTTCCACTTCAGCCCGATAGCCATCTGTTTGGTTGATGAGCTGAGCTAATTTTTTGTTGAGTTCAAAAAAGATGTTTACGCCCAAACTGAAATTGGAAGCATACAAGAAAGCTCCATTTTTCTGTTGGCATAATTCGACTATTTCGCTATAATTATCCAACCAACCAGTCGTGCCGGAAATCACAGGAATATCAGCGTTGATTGCAGCAGAAATATTTGTTGTAGCAACTTGCGGAATACTGAAATCTATGGCTACATCGGCGTTTTCTAATCCGTCAAATGTATTGTTTTCGGTTTTTTTTAATATAATTTCATGACCTCGGGCAATGGCAATTTTTTCAATTTCCTTTCCCATTTTGCCATAACCTAATAACGCTATTTTCATGCTAAAAATTATATTTAAAACTCATCCCAAACTGATAAGTTTGATCAAGCTGATTGAAATTAAAACTTGGTTCTACTGTTAAATCTTCGCTGATGTCAAATTGTTTTAAATGTGCATCAACATTGGCGTCAACGATATTCAAAATATAAATCCCGACGGTAATGGCAAGTGATAAATCTCGTTGTCGTTGAGCAATTTGCATCGATCGTCTTATTCGGTCATCATCAACGTAGTAATATTTATCGTCGCGTCGGCCGCTCAGACGTTGTTTGTAAATATCTCTAAACTCTCGATAAGCACTTTGGTTGTCGAAATAAAAGTATAGACCAGCACCGATTCCGCCATAAACCAACGGAAGTTTCCAATAGCTTTTGTTATAAATTTGTCCTAATCCGGGTAAAACAGCTGAGTAAAAAGCAGCTCGAGACGGAGACAAAGGGTCTGTAGCTCGGTTGAATGCCGGTTTTTGCATCACCATCGGTGCGGGTTCAGACCAAGACAAACTATCGTTTTGCCCGTAAAAATTACAGACAGTAAAACAACATATTATCAATAACAGACCGGCTCTCACTTATTCTTCTAATAATTTAATAATTCGTTCCAAATCTTCGGATGAATGAAATGGAACGCTAATTTTTCCTTTTCCGTTTGCGGAAACTTTGACATCCACTTTGGAACCAAAAAATTGACTGATGACTTTTTTCTGTCTATCCGAAATTGTGTAGCTTACTTTTTTTGTCTTTGTCGATTCTTTTTTCGGATTTTGCTGTTGTTTAACCAGAGTTTCAGTTTCTCTTACAGATAAATTTTCACTGATGATTTTATGGTATAAATCAACCTGAATATCTTGATTTTCAACGCCAAGTAAAGCACGACCATGCCCCATGGAGATAAAATTATCACGTATTCCGGTTTGGATAATCGGGTCGAGTTTCAGCAAACGCAGATAATTGGTAATGGTTGAACGTTTTTTTCCAACCCGTTCGCTCATTTGTTCTTGAGTCAGTTCGATTTCGTCAATCAATCGCTGATAAGACAAAGCAATTTCGATAGGGTCCAAATCGTGGCGTTGAATGTTTTCGACCAAAGCCATCATCAACGAATCGTTGTCATTTGCCAAACGGATATAAGCCGGAATGGTTGCTAATCCAGCCAATTTGGAGGCTCTCAAACGGCGTTCGCCCGAGATGAGTTGGTATTTGTTAAAACCAGTTTTCCGAACAGTAATCGGCTGGATAACGCCTAATTCTTTGATAGACGTAGATAGCTCTTGCAAAGCTTCTTCGTTAAAATGTGTTCTCGGCTGAAATGGATTAATTTCGATAGCATCGACATCCAGTTCAATAATATTTCCAATGACTTTGTCTGCATTGGTATCTTCAATTGTTTTTATATCGTTTTCAGGGTCTTTCAACAGAGATGATAATCCTCTGCCCATCGCCCTTTTTTTGGTCGCTTTCGCCATTATTTCGCATTTTTGTTAATGATTTCTTCCGCCAAACTGAGGTAATTCGTAGCTCCTCGGCTGGTGGCATCATAATTAATAATACTTTCTCCAAAGCTCGGAGCTTCACTCAGTTTTACATTTCGCTGAATGATGGTTTCAAAAACCATGTTGTTGAAGTGTTTTTGTACTTCTTCAACCACTTGATTGGACAATCGCAAACGAGAATCGTACATGGTAAGCAACAATCCTTCGATGTCCAGATTGGGGTTGTGTACTTTCTGCACACTTTTAATCGTGTTGAGCAATTTGCCCAAACCTTCGAGAGCAAAATATTCGCATTGTATCGGGATGATTACCGCATCAGAAGCTGTTAAAGCATTGAGTGTTAGTAATCCCAAAGATGGGGCACAATCAATGATGATGTAATCGTAATTATCTTTTATCGGCTGTAAAGCTTCTTTGAGCATATACTCTCGTCGCTCGATATCGACCAACTCAATTTCGATAGCTACCAAATCAATATGGGCAGGAATTACACTGACATTTGGTGCATTACATGCCAAAATAGTTTCTTGTGCCGTGGCAGTATGTTCCAAAAGTTGATAAGTACCCAATTCAACGCTTTCTACATCGATACCTAAACCAGATGTAGCATTCGCTTGTGGGTCAGCGTCAATCAACAAAACTTTCTTTTCCAAAACGCCGAGTGATGCAGCCAGATTAACAGATGTTGTTGTTTTTCCGACGCCGCCTTTTTGATTAGCTATAGCAATGATTTTACCCATTTGATTTCAATAGATTTTTAAACGGTAAAATTACAATAATTTACGGTTTTTGAAAACCTTATTTATTAACAATTTGCTAAACTTCTGACAAGTAATCGAAAAGA
>DATGOD010000139.1:0-14097 GCA_035306305.1 Flavobacterium sp. | reverse complement strand
TCTTGGAGCAGTGGTTATTATCTGGTCAAAGTAAAATCGGATAATAAAACAGGGACTTATAAGGTTGTGAAAAAATAAATCTATAAAATTTGACAATACAAAAAATTATATTTTCATTTGCAGAAATTTAAAAACTAACTTAACTGTAATGAAAAAAATGCGGCGTAACATAGGTGTTTTTTCTATGCTGTTTATGGCAACAACCGGCTATGCACAAGATGAGAACACAACAAAACTTTATGGAGGATTAGGAATGGGCTTAGACTATGGCGGAATTGCAGGGGCGAAAATCGAATATTTACCGATAAAAAACTTAGGCTTTTTTGCAGGGGCGGGATATAACTTGTTATCTGCCGGTTGGAATGTGGGGGTGTCTTACAAAATATTTCTTAACGAAAAACTGTCTATCAACCCAATGGCATTTTATGGTTACAACGGGGTGTCGATTGTAGAAGGTGCCTCGCACTACAACATGACTTCTTATGGAGCAACAGTCGGGGCAAATGTGGACATAAAAATGGGAAATAAAGGCAATAAGCTAAGTGCTGGATTATTCGTGCCTTTTCGTTCCAAAAAATTTATGGACAACTATGATGCCATGAAAAATGACAGTAGAATTTCAATAGAAAACGGTTTATTGCCTGTAGCATTTAGCGTTGGTTTTAATTTTGCATTGGGCAATAATTAGGAATTTTACTTATATAATTTATAAGGACCCAAAAATATTTTTGGGTCCTTTTTTAATATCTGAATAAAAGTTTATTTCCCGCAAATCACAGAAATTTCGATATTGACATTTCTTGGTAATCGAGCTACTTGCACACATTCTCTTGCAGGAGCACTATCTGGGTTAAAATATTGTGCATATACTTCGTTAATCGTAGAAAAATCGTCCATGTTTTGAATAAAAATAGTGGCTTTAACCACATCGTCAAATGTAAATCCGGCTTCGTCCAGGATATAACCAATGTTTTTCATCACTTGATGCGTTTCGTCTGCAATTCCGGTTTCGACTAGCTGTTGCGTAGCTTCGTTGTATGGGATTTGCCCGGAAACAAACAACATATTTCCAAATTTCACGGATTGATTGTACGGCCCAATTGGAGCAGGTGCTTGTGTGGTATTAACAATTTCTTTTTTCATAATTATCTGTAAATTCTATCTGGTGAGTTTCTTTTTTCGTATTTGATATCTTGTAAAATCGTAGAACTAATTCCGATAAAAAAGTTCCATTGTTTGTTATATCCGTTTGGAATCCAAGTGAAATTCATTCGCCATGATTTCAAATCTCTTTCAAATCGAAGTTGGGTATAAGTAACTCCTTTGTTTTTGAAATCGTAACCACTCGAAAAACCAATCATCCAACCAGGCGAAAGTGTAATATTCCCTGAAAACATCAATGAATTATTACTGATTTCGTTGTTCCGCCTCGCATTGTTATACGTCAATGAATAAGCGATAGTCAAGTTCCATGGCAGAGAATTGTTGTAAAATTTATCGGGTTTTCGCTCTTCGTTTTCCTCTTTATCAAACATACTCACACGATTGTCTGCCAAATCCACCGATTGCCCAAACAAATCATCGGCTCGTCCGCCATTTTGTACATTTTGTTGTGTTTGCTTGTCTCGTTCTGTATTTCCAAAAATCGGGTCGGTGCTTGATAAGGAATAATTTACCGTTACGTTGGCACTGGTTAAACGAAACAAACTTCCGCCATTTTCTATATTCATCATATCAATACGTTGTCCCGAATTATTCACAGCATAAGGGTCTAAGGTTGTCCCTAGATTAATTTGCATTTTGTTGTCTAAAATGTTGGTTCCGGTGCTGATACGAAGAGGAGCCAATTTGAGTGAATCTGCAGTCATGTTATAGCTCGTACCGAGGTTTAGATTGTTGAGCAGCATGATTTTTTTCGGCTCGCCATCAGCAGCATTGTCGTCGCGGACTTTGGCTTCGAAATTATTACCCAAACTAAAACTCATCATATTGGACATTTGTTGACCGGGTGAACCAAATATTCCAGATTGAAAACGCGTGTATTCTTCCATCGTTGTGCCGGTAGCGTCAATGGCATAAGTGTCGTAATATTGTTCAAAACTCGGCGTGTAGGTATAACTTACCGACGGTCGCATCACGTGACGGATAGCTTGTATCTTTTTGTCTTCGCCAAAGTTGAAGGTTCCATATAAAGTAGTCCCTAAATTAGCAGAAAAATTATATGTCCGGAAAGCGTCAAAACCATTCACACGTTCATCAATTACTCTGTTTTCTTGGCTGTCATAGTATTTTTTGATGGTGTTCAAATACCAAACTTCGTTGTAATTGGCACTCATCGAGACGGAAAAATAACGGAATAATTTGAAGTTGGTCGAAATCGGGATGCTGTGCTGAACTCCGGTATTCATTTCGTCAAACATTTGTTTGGTAAAAAATAAAGAATCAGTTGTGTTGATTTGATTTCGGGCACTTACATTATATTGTAGGTTGATGTTTTGTATAATTCCTTTTTTGCTACCGCTTTTTGGAGCAAAAGGATAAATTCTGTCCACACTTGCATTAATGTTTGGCAAGGACATCGTAATTCGTTGCGTGTTGATATTTTGATTGTGATTGGCAGAAATCGTCATATTAACCTGCGGAACAGACTGAAATGTTTTGGAATAACTGATAGATGAACTCATCGTATTGTTCAATGCTGCCCCCATATTTTGCGTATTCATCGACTGCCTGAAATAATTACTACTCCCCAAATTGACCGAGGCCGAAAAACGCGATGTTGGGTTGGCTTTAGCATCTTGGCTGTGCGACCATTGTATATTGTAGTTTTGGGCTTTGAAATAATCCGGAAAACCGATTTCGCCTTCGATGAGGTTTTCATAACTGATGTTTACATAGCCGGAATATTTATAACGATTGGCATAATTCGATTGTCCTTGCAAACGAAAACTTCCGTTGGTGTAATAATCGCCGGATAAGGTTACGTCCAATTTGTCGCTGAAGGCAAAATAATATCCTCCGTTTTGCAAGAAATAACCTCGGGCGTTGTTCTCGCCAAAACTCGGAATAATAAAACCAGAAACAGAGCCAGTCGAAAGCGGAAAAAAAGCAAACGGCAACCCGATAGGCGTCGGCACATCGGCAATCACCATATTGGTAACGCCGGTAACGATGCTTCTGCCCGGAACCATTTTTAGCTTTCGCGTTTTGAAATAATATTCAGGATTATCAATGTCTTCGGCGGTGGTAAATATCACATTTTCCTGAAAATAAGTCGAGTCGTTTTCTTTCTTGGTTTTTTCTGCTTTGATGTTAAATTCGTCGTATTTTGAACGTGTATTCCACACATAAGCTTTCTCGGTTTTCATATTAAACCGAATCGAATCGGGTTGTGCTTTTTGTCCGCCTTGGGTAAACTCAGGTTGTTGCGTATAATTGCCCAAAGAGTCTTTAATTCGCCCAGCATACAATTCTTCCTTTTCATAGTTGTAAACGATAATTCCGGCTTTTAATTCAAAATCTTGGTACTTAAAAACGGCTTCGTTATATAAGGTAAGGGTCTTGTTTTTTTGGTCTAATTTTTCATAATCTTTTGCATCGCGATACACAATTGCTTCTAAACCTTGTTTTGGTTTTGATTTAGAATCATTTTTAATAGAATCATTGACGGTAATGCTATCATGAGCGATAAAAAGGCTATCTTGTTTGTTTTCAATGGTTATGGAGTCTTTTTTTGACGGTATTTCTTGTGCGTTCACGAGAAAACCGCACCCTAAAATACAAAAAGTATGTAAAACGATATATATAACTTTTGTTTGCAATTTGTATAAATAGTATTTTTGTAGCTGAGGTTTGAAATTCAGTGTTCAAACTTACGTATATTTTTTTTTATAAGAATTATTTTTGCAGAGAATTTAAATAAAACAAAACGAGCAATGATACAAAATGGATTAAAGTATTTTTTGATTACACTTTTTATAGTATTCGGACAATTGAGCCATGCTCAAAAGTTTAAAGTAGTATTAGATCCGGGGCACGGGGGAAAAGATTTTGGTGCAGTACGCTCTCCTTATGTAGAGAAGAAAATTGTGCTGGACGTAGCCTTGAGAATCGGTAAAATATTAGAAAAAGAAAAAGACATAGAAGTGATTTATACCCGAAAAACCGATGTGTTTATCGAGTTGAGAAAAAGAAGTGAAATCGCTAACAAAGCCAAAGCTGACTTGTTTGTATCTGTACATGCAAATGCTTATAATGGTACAGCGGCTGTCGGAACAGAGACTTTTGTGATGGGGACAAGTAACAATGCGTCGAATCTGGAAGTGGCAAAACGAGAAAATGCTGTTATTACTTTGGAAGACGATTATCAAATGAAATACGAAGGTTTCGATCCGAATAAACCTGAAACACTCATTGGACTTACTTTGTTGCAAGATCAATATATCGCACAAAGTATCGATTTGGCAAGCCGATTTCAAACCAAATTTACCTATGATTTAAAAAGAAATAATCGCGGTGTAAAACAGGCACCGCTTTGGGTATTGCACTCTGTATTTATGCCAAGTGTTTTGGTAGAATTAGGTTTTGTGTCCAATCCGGAAGAAGGTAAATATCTCAATTCGGATAAAGGAAAACAAGAATTGGCAGAATCTATCGCTCAGGCGATTATTGATTACAAAAAAATTCATCATACAATAGAAGAACAACCTGTTGCAAAACCACAAAAAGAACAACCAAAACCGGAAGTTGTTGAAGAACCAAAAGTTGTTCACGATACGAATGAAGAAACAATTAAAGGAGTAGAATTTATGGTGCAAATTGCAGCAAGTAGTAGAAAAATAGAAACTGCACCGCAAAACTTTAAAGGGCTTTCAGATGTGTCAGTTGTGAAAGAAGGTAGCTTATATAAATATTTGTACAGACGAACCAAAAATTACGAAGTAGCTAAGGAAGCATTGGCAGAAGCTAAAAAACATTATCCAACATCGTTTTTGGTAGCCTATAAAAATGGAAAAAAAATATCCATTCAAGACGCATTAAAAAATAACTAAATAACTAAGCTTTGAAAATAACTAAAGAAATAAAAACAGCATTATTAGTATTAGGCTCATTAGTCATATTAATATGGGGATACAACTTTTTGAAAGGAAAAGATTTGTTTAGCAGTAGTCGTATCTTTTATGTAAACTACGAAAATGTAGAAGGGCTCTCACAAGCATCCACCGTAACAATCAACGGGATGGTAGTCGGAAAAGTCAATAAAATATTCATGGACGATCATGCCAAAATCACAGTCGAATTGGCAGTAAACAGTCCGATAGATATTCCGGCTTCGACGGTGGCTGAAGTTTATTCGCCCGGAATGCTTGGCGGAAAACAAATCGCACTAATTATCGATTTTTCTGATGGAAACTTAGCTCAAAATGGCGATTATCTCAACCCCGGAGTTAAGAATGGACTTTTGGACGGATTGTCAGGAAAAGCCGACCCGATTATGATAAAGTTGGATTCAGTTTTATATAATGTAAATAAATTAGTAGCGGGACTCAATAATACTTTGGATGACGAATTGAAAAATAACTTACACAATAGCTTGGCTGAACTCAATCAAACATTGAAAAACGCTACACAAATCACAAGCGGATTCAATAGAATTGTTGGAGATAATGAGAAAAAAATCGGTACCATCGTTTCGGATTTTGAACAAACTTCAGGAAATCTCAAAACAATGAGCGACCAATTGGCTCAAGCAGATTTGAAAGCAACCTTGGATAAGTTTGAAAATACAGCTGAAAGCTTGAGTGCCATGATGGCAAAAATAGATAGCGGAGAAGGAAACTTAGGAAAACTTATCAATGATGAACAGTTGTATAACAATCTCGAAGGTACCACCAAAGAATTGAATCAGCTGATTGAAGATATTAAACTCAATCCAAAAAGGTATCTCAATATATCGGTATTCGGAAAAAAATCCAAACCATATCAAGAGCCTCAACAATAAACAACAAATACAACAAAAATACTATCAACAAAATACGTTCTAAATATGCAAATCATTAGCAGTATCATTTTTGTGGTTCTGGCGGTAGCAGGTTTCGGAATTTTTGCAATTAATGCTCGAAAAATTTACAGAAATATCATGCTCGGACAACCGGTAAACAGAACAGACCGCTCCAGTGAGCGTTGGAAAAATATGCTACTCGTAGCGTTTGGACAAAAGAAAATGTTTGCCCGACCTATACCGGCATTGTTACACTTGGCAATTTATGTCGCATTTATGATTACCCAAATCGAACTCATCGAAATTTTTATCGACGGAATTTTTGGTACACACCGAATTTTCAAAGAACCATTGGGCGGGTTTTATACCTTTATGATAAGCTTGATTGAAGTTTTATCAGTTGGGGCATTAACCGCTACAATCATCTTTTTATACAGACGGAATTTACTGAAATTACCGCGATTGAACATGAAAGAAATGTTGGGCTGGCCCAAAAAAGATGCCAACCTGATTTTGATCATGGAAATCATTTTGGTATTGTGTATTTTCACCATGAACGGAACCGATGAAGTGCTGTACAATATGGGAAAATCTCATTTTGAAGGACAAGGCAGTTTTGGGTTTACCGTTTCGCAACATATCGGACCGGCAGTATTTGGTTCGCTTAGCGAAGGAACATTACACATTTTGGAAAGAGTAGGCTGGTGGGGACATTTTATGATGGTATTGGCGTTTTTGAATTATCTTTATTTTTCTAAACATTTGCATATTCTGTTGGCTTTTCCGAATACGTATTTTGCCAATCTCAATCCGGAAGGACAGTTTGATAATTTAGAATCTGTAACCAACGAAGTGAAGTTGATGATGGATCCTAATGCAGATCCTTTTGCCGCTCCGTCTCCGGACGAAAATGCAGTTCCGGCAAAATTTGGTGCATCAGACGTGATGGATTTAAACCGTGTACAATTGCTCAATGCTTATACTTGTACAGAGTGCGGACGATGTACATCTTCGTGTCCGGCAAATATTACAGGTAAAAAATTGTCGCCGCGTTTGATTATGATGAAAACACGTGACCGACTCGAAGAAGTTGGTAAAAATATAGATGCCAATAAAGGTACATTTGTTGATGACGGCAAATCCTTATTGAATGATTATATTACTCCGGAAGAATTATGGGCGTGTACAACTTGTAATGCTTGTGTAGAAGAATGTCCGGTGCAAATCAGTCCGCTTTCGATTATTATGGATATGAGAAGATATTTGGTAATGGAACAAAGTGCCGCTCCGGTCGAATTGAATAACATGATGACCAATGTAGAAAACAACGCTGCACCTTGGCCTTACAACCAAATGGACAGACTGAATTGGAAAGATGAAAATTAAGCAAAACTAAAAAGAAAAATTATGTCAGGAAATATAGTAGTACCCACCATGGCAGAAATGCTGGCAAAAGGCGAACAACCCGACGTGTTGTTTTGGGTAGGATGTTCAGGAAGTTTTGATGACAGAGCCAAAAAGATTACCAAAGCGTTCGTAAAAATACTCAATAAAACCGATGTGAAATTTGCTGTTCTCGGAGCTGAAGAAGGCTGTACCGGTGATCCGGCAAAAAGAGCAGGGAACGAATTTTTGTTTCAAATGCAAGCCATGATGAATATTCAGGTATTAGATGGCTATGAAATAAAAAAAATCGTAACCGCTTGTCCGCATTGTTTTAATACTTTGAAAAATGAATATCCCGGATTAGGCGGAAAATATGAGGTTGTCCATCACACTCAATTTCTGAAATCGCTTTTGGATGAAGGAAAACTCTCTATCGAAGGTGGAAAATTTAAAGGAAAAAGAATTACTTTTCACGACCCGTGTTATCTTGGAAGAGCCAATAAAGTATATGAAGCACCAAGAGAATTAATCCGAAAATTGGATGTCGAACTGGTGGAAATGAAACGCTCAAAAGCCAAAGGATTATGTTGCGGAGCAGGGGGAGCACAGATGTTTAAAGAACCTGAAAAAGGCAACAAAGATATTAATATGGAACGCACCGAAGATGTGATGGAAGTAAAACCTGATATCGTGGCAGCAGGCTGTCCTTTTTGTAATACGATGCTAACAGACGGCGTGAAATTCAATCATAAACAAGACGAAATAGAAGTTTTGGATATTGCCGAATTGATTGCTAATGCAGAAGACCTATAATTATGTATATACCATTTGACGAAATGCCTAAAGAGGCACGAATATGGATTTATCAATCCAACCGAAAATTTTCTGAACAAGAAGAACAAGAAATCTCTGCAATATTAACCAATTTTGTAGGAGAATGGGTAGCACACAGCACACCGTTGAAAGCTTCTTTTGAAATCAAATACAATCGATTCATTATATTAGCAGTAGATGCCGAATATCATCCAGCATCTGGGTGCTCAATCGATTCGTCGGTGAAAGTGATTCAAGAAATCGAACAAAAATATGGAATCGATTTATTAGATAAAATGAATGTAACCTATCGAACAGGTGATTTTATTGCTCACAAACCACTGATTGATTTCAAAAAAATGGCCAAATCAAAAGCAGTAAATAAGCAAACCATTGTTTTTAATAATTTGGTCAATACTATCGAAGAATACGAAAATTATTGGGAAGTCCCGGCAGAAGAAAGTTGGCACGGAAGATTTTTTTAGCCCATAAAAATACTTGTTAGAATTTCGCTAAAAAACTTCGTAAATCAGAAGATAATCATTAAATTTGGTTCAAATAATTTTAGCAAAATGAACTATACGGACATTATCATCGCAATTATCGACCGAACTCAGATAATATATGAGTGGTTTGTCAAAATTTTTGGTTACATAGCTGATTGGTTTGACCGATTTAAAGATTTTATTTTGGATTTGGTAGAAACCATCAAAGACAAATTTTTTACCAAAGAAGATTTGGATGCTTATCTTAAAAACTATTTAGAAACCGAACACAATTTTATCTAATTTCGGATAATAAAACTACATGATGAAAGATTTACTCGGACGGGCTATTTTGGATTATCAAATCCGAAAAAAGCCCGTTTTTGTTGATACCTGCACCAATCTGACGGATTGGGACGAATTAGAAATCGCTTATTTTTTTAGGGATTATCAGTCGATGCCCAAAATCGAGCAAACAGCATTGAACCTTTGCAAGGGCAAAACCCTGGATGTGGGCAGTGGAGCTGGAAGTCACACCTTGTATTTACAACAAAAAGGCACAGAAATAAAAGCTATTGATGTTTCTGAACATGCTGTGAAAGCTTGTGAAAATAGGGGAATAAAAAATGTTTGCTGTCAAAATGTATTGGATGTTACAGAAAAATACGACACCATTTTGATGCTGATGAATGGAACAGGAATATTTCAGACTTTGGAAAAAACATCGGCATATTTACAATTGTTACAATCGTTGCTAAATGATGGAGGACAGATATTGATTGATAGCTCAGATTTGATTTATTTGTTTGACGAAGATGAAGACGGCAGTAAATGGATTCCGTATAGCGGTAAATATTACGGAGAATTAGATTTTACGATTCAATACGAAAACGAAGAAGAAAGTTTTCCGTGGTTGTATCTCGATTTTAACACACTCAAAAGAGTTTGCGAAGCCAATCAGTTATATTGCGAATTAATCGTTGAAGGAGAAAATTACGATTATCTCGCTCGAATTACAAAAGGGTAGGAGTTATGGTTTTCTTACTATCGGAAGGATTTCGCCTTTTGCTAAACAGTAACGCTCAATGTCTGCTTTTTCAAGTGTTTCGGTATAATTGATTTCTTCAACAACAAAACCGATATTTCGTAATTTGTCAAAATAATCTCTGCCATAAATCCGAACGTGGTCGTATTGCCCAAAAATCTTTGCTCGTTCTTTTCGGTCTGTGATAGAATCGTCTTCAAATGTTTTTTCACGCGATAAATCTTGCGGAATTTGCAAAACCGCCCAACCTTTTGGTTTGAGTATCCGAAATAATTCCTGCATAGCTTTGGTGTCATCCGGAATATGTTCCAAAACGTGGTTGCAAAAAATCACATCAAATTCATCGTCCTGAAAAGGCAAATCGCAAATATCGGCTTTCACATCTGCCAACGGAGAAGACAAATCGGTGGTGATATACTGCAAGTTTTTTTGTTGGCGAAACCGACGATAAAACGCTTGTTCGGGAGCAAAATGCAACATTTTTGCCGGAGCCGAGAAAAAATCAGTTTCATTTTTCAGGTACAACCACAACAAACGATGTCTTTCCAGAGATAAAGTGCTTGGAGACAACACGTTTTCTCGTTGATTTTCATATCCATACGGAAGAAATTTTCGGAAACTTTTGCCGTCTATCGGGTCGGTATAGCGATTTCCTTTCAACGCAATAACCAACAACGGGCGAACGAGATAACTCATTCTGATGAGTATCGGTCGTGGAATGATGTTGAGTAAAGTTTTGAAGAGTTGTTTCACTGTTTTTGAAGATAAAAAAACCACGATTAAAGCGTTTAATTCGTGGCGTCTGATTCAATTTTTATAAATATTCACTAATGCTTTGGGCAACCTGAGCAAATTCTTCGTGCGTTAAATTTTCTTTTTTCTCAAAACGCATATCGTCCATAGTTTGCAATGGAATCAAATGCACGTGTACGTGAGGAACTTCCAAACCAACAACCGCCATGCCGACACGTTTACACGGAATCGCTTTTTCGATAGCTTGAGCCACATCGTAAGCAAAATCCATCAAACGAGCATAATGTGCTTTGTCCATATCAAAAATCTTGTCGATTTCCTTTTTCGGAACACATAATGTATGTCCTTTTGCATTCGGATTAATATCTAAAAAAGCAATAAAATCGTCGTTTTCGGCGACTTTATGACACGGAATTTCTCCTGTAATGATTTTAGTGAATATACTGCTCATAATTAGTCTCTTGATATTTCTAAAATTTCAAATTGAATTTTCCCATTCGGAACGGTAATCTCAGCAATATCGCCTACTGATTTGCCCAACAATCCTTTTCCGATAGGAGAAGTAACCGATATTTTTCCGGATTTCAAATCAGCTTCGCTTTCGGCAACCAACGTATAAGTTAGCTCCATTTTATTAGCGAGATTTTTAATTTTCACTTTAGACAAAACCAAAACTTTGGAATTGTCCAATTGTGATTCGTCAATGATACGTGCGTTGGCAAGCAATTCTTCCATTTTAGCAATTTTCATTTCCAACAAACCTTGGGCTTCTTTGGCGGCATCATATTCGGCATTTTCAGACAAATCGCCTTTGTCTCTTGCATCAGCTATCGCTTGTGAAGCTTTTGGACGCTCAACAGCTTTGAGTTGTTCGAGCTCATCTTTCAGCTTCTTAAATCCTTCTTCGGTGTAATAAGATATCTTACTCATAATTTATTCGTTATATAAACAGAAAAAATCCCTCCATACGGGATTTCACTATCTGGTTGATTTTATATTTGTGTTAAATAATTTTCGGGACAAAGTTAATTATTTAAATTTGTTTTTCAAACGATTTTCTATGAAAAAGCTTTTTGCTTATTTATTTGTATTAGTGTTATTTAGCTGTTCAAAAGACGATTGGGAATATTATAATCCTTATCTGCCCGATTATGCTGTGAATTATCAGGTTAATTTAGATTTACCTCAGTTTCATCAATTGCAATATGGCGCCGCAGCGGTGTATATCGGTGGTAACGGTTTAGGAATTAACGGCATCATTTTGGTCAATACCGGCGTTGGTTTTGTGGCGTATGATGCAACTTGTTCCAATCATTATTTAGAAGATTGTTCCATTCTTTCGTTACACGGTCTGGAAGCCACTTGCAACTGCGAACACGCACTTACTTATTTGCTTATTGACGGTAATGTGGTACCAGATGCTCAAAATCCGGATGAAAAATATTATCCATTAAAACCGTATCGCGTTATCCGAAACGGAAATATGTTGCTGATTACGAATTAGTTTTCATCAACTTTTCATCATTTCATACATTTCCAACGCTTTGCCGTCTGTCAGTAACGAAATGTAAGTACAAATATTCAGCAATCGTTCATACAGTGGTTTGTTGGTATCGGTATATCTCGCCGGAATCAGTCTGAGCAACAAATTGTCGATATGTGTGTTTTTCTGATCGCATTTGTTTTCAACCGCCGTAATTGCTCGTTCCAGCAAGGTGTGCAGAACCTGATAACCTTTGATTTCTTTGACCATAACCTCGTTGCTTTGGTAAATCTTTTGCACGCTGAGGTTAATGATTTTTTTCAATTCATCAGCCTCGGGAATAATATCGGTGAGCGATTGATGAAAATCGCCGCAAAGCATTTTTTCTTCGTGTTGCAAAAACGCTTCTTTACACGTATTAATTAAATAGCCAACGCACAAAGCACGCAAATAAGCCACTTTTTCGCTGATGCTGTCCAAATGTGCATAAACATCGGGTTTGATATTGTCTGAAACGATGTTTTCCAACATCGGAATCCCGATTTCTACCGGAATCCAACCTAAATTAATTCCGTCTTCAAAATCAATAATGGTATAGCAAATATCATCTGCCGCTTCGACTAAGAAAGCCAAAGGATGTCTGTGATAACGAATGTTTTCGCCGTTTTTTCGGAGCAATCCCAATGTTTGTGCGATGTCTGTAAATTGGGTTTTATCAGCCTGAAAAAATCCGTATTTTTTATCCGAAATATCCGATGATGGTTTTTGGGGTAAACTTTCTTTGGGATATTTCATAAAAGTACCCAAGGTGGCATAGGAAATTCGCATACCGCCATCGTCTGTTTTTCCTGAATTTGTCAGAATATGAAAACCATTGGCATTTCCTTCAAAATCAATTAAATCTTGCCATTGTTTATTAGTCAGTAGCTGTTGAAATTGTT
The DNA here is from genome assembly GCA_035306305.1 of Flavobacterium sp. Taxonomy (GTDB): domain Bacteria; phylum Bacteroidota; class Bacteroidia; order Flavobacteriales; family Flavobacteriaceae; genus Flavobacterium. The sequence continues at coordinate 1,190 of DATGOD010000139.1, read as the reverse complement.
TGCCTTTGCCGTGTTTGAAAAAATCGCCAATTGCTTTTTCGCCCGAATGTCCAAAAGGCGGATTGCCAATATCATGGCACAAACAAGCTGCAGCAACAATCGCTCCGAAATCGTTGAGCGTGTAACCGTTTTGTACCAATTCGGGATATTTTTTCAGTAATTCCAAACCTGCCAATCGACCCAAAGACCTACCAACTACCGATACTTCAAGGCTGTGCGTGAGTCGCGTGTGTACAAAATCGGTTTTTGAATGCGGGATAACTTGTGTTTTGTCTTGCAAACTACGGAAAGGCGACGAAAAAATAATGCGGTCGTAATCGACTTCAAAACCCAATCTGGTGGCATTTTCTTTGTTGCGGACTCTTTCTTTTGTATCGTTATATTTTTTTAGCGACAACAATTGTTGCCAATTCATTTTATTGCTCATTTTGCGGTAAATGTTCTTGAATGATATTTTGTTTAACCGTTTTGTAGAAAGCATCTTTGGCTTCAGCATACGAAACGTCGTACCATTTTTGTTGAGGTAAATATTTTTCCGGAATGTTTTGACTCAGTACTTCATACAGTTTGTCGAGCAATTCCGGTTGAGGTTTGTCAAATTTTATTTGCCACTCAAAACGCCGGCGAAGTGCTTCGTCGATTTCGTTAATTCGATTGGTAGCAGCAATCAAAATGGATTTTTCCGGAAAATAATCCATAAGTTGAATAATGGCATTGACCACTCGTTTCATTTCTGCATTGTCTTTATTATCAGCATCGCGAACTTGCCCAAGCGAATCAAATTCGTCAAGTAGTAAAACCATACTTTCGTACTGTGATTCTTTGAACAAAGCGTCTAAATTTTTGGAAGTTTCACCAAGTTTTGAAGAAATAATTGTTGCCAGATTTACAATGATAAGTTTTTTATTGAGATGGTTCGCGATCACTTTGGCGGTCATGGTTTTTCCGCAACCGCTGTCGCCATACAACAATAATTTGTTGGAAACAGGCAACCGATATTGTTGGAAAACGTTCTTGAATTGTTGTTCGTTCAAAAACGATTTGAGATGAGATTTTATTTCCTCTGAAGCTACATAATCTTCAAAAGTAACATCGGAGCGGTCGATATAAAAATTGGAATTACTCATGAAACTTTTCCTTTATTTAGGATGTTCTACAAGCTACAAAAATAGTAATTAAAAATCATATTT
>DATGOD010000138.1:0-5470 GCA_035306305.1 Flavobacterium sp. | reverse complement strand
AGAAAAAGACAATCAAACCACCAAAGAATACGAAAAACGAATCAGAGAGCAAATTGCACCGTTTGACGATGTGCCTATTTTGTTCGTTTCTGCCCTGACCAAACAGCGTTTGTTAAAAGCATTGGAAACCGCTGTGGAAGTATTTGAAAATAGAAAAAGCCGTATTTCTACTTCCAGACTCAACGAAGTGATGTTGCCGATTATCGAAAATAATCCGCCTCCGGCAGTCAAAGGAAAATATATCAAAATCAAGTTCTGTATGCAGTTGCCGACACACACACCGCAGTTTGTGTTTTTTGCCAATTTGCCGCAATACATTAAAGACCCATACAAGCGTTATATCGAAAATAAATTGCGGGAAAACTATAATTTTTCGGGTGTGCCGATTGAAATATTTTTCAGACAGAAGTAAATACAATAAAATAAAAAAATGATAAACTGCTGTTTAGCTTATATCAGAGAAAAACAAATTTCTGATATAAGCTTTTTTTATTGTAACAAACTTTCTGTCTTCTCTACTTATTAAGGTGTTGTTGCTTGGATAACATAATAAAAAAGGCATAAAATTTGTTATCATCAGTACAACCATAATTTAACATAACGATAAACACTACTTTTTATGCGATTACTTCCTTTATTGATTTGTTTGTTCGGGCTTTCGGCGATGGCTCAGGTTAAGATAAGCGGAAAGTTCTATGATGAATTCAACGAACCTGTCAGCGACGTAACCGTTCTGGCGATGAAAGCCAAAGATTCTACCATGATTGCCTATACATCCTCAGATGAAAGAGGCGATTTTTCTCTTAATTTTCAACCAGTCAAAGATTCTGTTAATATTACTTTTTCGGCATTTGGATTTGCCGAGCAAGTAAAAAAATATCCGAATATCAATGCAGATATTAATTTAGGCAAAATTTTACTGAAAGAAGATTCGGAGCAGTTAGATGAATTGGTGATTGTAGCAGATATTCCGATTCGGGTCAAAAGAGATACTTTGGAGTTCAACGCCTCGTCGTTCAAAGTTCGCCCAGATGCCAATGTGGAAGCCTTGCTGAAACAATTGCCTGGTGTGGAGATTGATGCTGAGAAAAATATTACCGTAAACGGAAAAAAAGTAAGTCAGTTTTTAGTAAACGGCAAACCGTTTTTTGACCGAAATGGAAGCGTGATTTTGCAAAACCTTCCGGCAGATTTGATTAACAAAGTACAGGTTTCCGATAAGAAAACCAAAGCCGAAGAATTCTCGGGGCGAAGTGCCCAAAGCGATGAAGCGAGCATCAATTTTACCATTGACGAAGACAAAAACAAAGGTTTTATGGGACGATTAACCGGCGGATATGGTACCGACGAACGCTATGAAGGAGCGGCTTTGCTCAATTATTTTCAAGGCGACCGAAAAATCAGTTTGATGGCATCGTCTAATAATATTAATTCATCGGGTTTTTCGATGGACGAGATTTTTGATAATATGGGCGGTGGACGTAGTGCCTTTTTTAGTTTTGGCGGACGCAATATGTTTGGCAGAACCACCGGTATTAGCAAAAATGATATGATTGGGGTAAATTATTCCGATTTATTCTTTGATAAATTAGACACCAATGTGAGTTATAATTTCAATAAAGAAGTGAATAATAACGACAATCGTTCGAGTACGATTAACTTGTTGCCCGACGGTGAATTTACTACCAATTCGGAAAGTTCAAGCCGAAGAGAAAATTCTCAACACAGTGTAAATACCGACTTTGAATTGGAGATTGATGAAAACACCAAGATTTATTTCGACCCATCTTTTCGCTCAAATAATAATATAAACATCAATTCAAACAAAGCAGTTACTTTTGATGAGAATGGTGTGATTTTGAATGAAAACAACGGAACTTCAACCAGTGATATTACCAACAATGCATTTTCAAATTCTATTCAGTTTACAAAAAAACTAGATGACAACGGGAAAAACTTCAGCGTTTATATAGAAAATGATAATTCGGTAACTTCTGGAGAAGGTTTTACACAATCCGAAACTTTGTTTTATGCCGATGATACGCCCGATGATATTCGTAATCAAGAAGAAAAAACACGTTCGACCAGTGATGAGTATAGCATACAAGTCAAATATTCTCAGCCGATTAAAAAAGGTATGTATTTGGATTTTGGATATGAGTGGAATTACGGACAACAAACCGATAGATTACAAACCTACGGTTTTGATGAAACATCTGGCGAATTTAGTTTATTTGAAGACCGATTATCCACCGATACTCGAATATCGTCTATAACCAATCGTCCAACGGTAGGATTTAATATTGATAAAGACAATCTGAGTCTGAATGTTGTTTCAGGTGTTGATATTACGAATTTAAATGCAAGTGCCAATTACATGAGCCAAGTTTTTGATATTGATAAGAAATATGCAGCACCTTTTGTGCAGGCTTGGGCAAGATATAGAAAAGAAAATGGATTGTCTTATCATGCTAATTATTCATACAGAGTGAGCAATCCTTCGGCGATGCAATTATTGCCTTATGAGCGTTTGAATGACCCGTTGAATACGTTTGTGGGGAACGAAAATTTAGATCAAATCAAAACGCATCAATTATCGGCAGGAATAAGAAAATACAATTTTCAAATGCGTACCGGTTGGAATGTTTTCTTATGGGGGAATTACAATGCGAATGGTATTGCGAATTATACCGTTTTTGATGAAAACAGAAAACGCACGACGACTTATGAAAATATTTCGGATACTTATAATGTGAGTTTGTACGGTAACTGGAGTAAACAGGTTAATATTGATGAACACACATTGAGATTTAGTTTGAGTTCAAACATAAGTTATGATAAAGCAAGAGGTTTTATTAATGGCGAATTGTACGAAGGCGATTCGTATAGCATTTCGCCAAGAGCAGAAGTCAGCTGGACTTATGGCGATATATTGACTATTGCTCCGTCGTACAGATTGTCGTTTTCTCAAACCGATTATACCAATTATTTGATAGACAGCCGAGACAATGTTACACATAATTTGTCCTTACAAACCACTTCTTATTGGCCAGAAAATTGGACTTGGGGCAATGATTTTGGATATACCTATAATTCTAATCTTGGTGCCGGTTATCAAAAAGATTATTTCTTGTGGAATACCAGTTTGTCTTATACTTTCTTGAACAAAGCCATGACAGCCAAAGTGAAAGTGTATGATATCTTGAACCAAAATGTAGGAACATCACGCGTTATTTCGGCAACGTCGATTGTTGATCAAGAAAACACAGTATTGAAACGATATGTGATGTTTTCATTGACGTGGAAATTTGATAAATTCGGCGGACAAAAAAAGCCGGATAGAGGAGGAAACAGAAGTTTTATCGTGATGTAAACCCGTCGCAATGTAAACTAAAAAAGCACAGTGATTTGAATTTCGCTGTGCTTTTTTTGTCTATGTGTGATTAATAGTTTTTACTGTGGTAAAACATTTTTCAGAAACTCGGTCATTTGGTCAAACAAATCTTTGGGAGATTCGTATAGAATATGAAAATTACCCAACGCGGCCATCAGTTTTTCTACTTTTGCATCGGTGTGTTGCAAATATACAATCGGTTTTCTTTTGGCTTTGGCATAACCCAATTCTACACACGACAACACCGACGGATAGGTCGCTTCTGCAATCACGAAGTTGGCGGCGTCAATTTGCTGCATTGCCTGAGCAAGATATTCTTGTTCTCCGTCTTCTGGGCATTGATGTTTGTCCACAAAAATGTAAGCCTCTGTGTTGGCACTGCTCAAAGCCATGCCCAAAGCAATAAATTCTTTGCTTAGTTTTTTTCGGTAATCGGGTGAAACGGATATGTATGCTCGCATAAAACAATTTTAAACCACGAAATTACGAAAATAACGATAGGATTTACAGAAATAAATCTAAAAAGATGGTAATTTAAAGTTAAGCTCTCTAACCACAATCTTCTCGTCTAAACTTATTCCGCCAGGGTTACAACCTGGTTTTCCTTCAGGAATGTCAATGTTTTGTGTGGCAAAATGCGTTATCCAAACCGGAAAGAAATCGTCAGAGCCAGGTGCTTTGTAGGTCATCGGAAAAAGTTTGAAAAAAGGTTGGTTGTCATTGGCAGATAAAAAACAATCATAAATCAGTTCAGAACAATAATATTTTCCGTTGTCATACAAAAAATCATGGTCATAAGGCATACCAATTTGTTGCAATCCAAAAGTTACAGCTTGGTCAATCAAATGTTGATATTCTGGCAAAAGCCGTCCAACAAACATCGGTTTTTCGGTATATTTTGCAAACTTTTCCCAAGACGTCAGTTTTACTTCTTCGCCTGAAGCTTCCAGAACAAAAATCTTGTCGTTTTGTTTGATGACCATTCCCATGTGGTTGAAATCATTGCCTTCAAAACCTTCGGTTACGGCGTTTATTGCTTCGCACATTTCGCCACAATCGATATTTTGAAAAATCAAATCGCCAGTTTTTAAATCGCCAGATTGTCCGAAAATTGAACCACTGAAAAGTAAGAAAATTAAGATATTTTTCATTTTTTTGAGTTAAAAAGTGTACCACCAAAACCTATTCCCAATGTTTTATAAACTTCTCCTTTTAGCCGAAAACCATGGTCTGAAGCAAACAAAAATAATCGAGAACCTCCTCCGAATTCTATACCAATGTGATAATGATGAAAATCACTATTTAAGTTTCCGCGACCTATAGCAGTGTTCCATCCGTAACCAAATTTAGCATAAATTCTTGTTTCGTCGCTTATTAAAGGTGCTAATGTGATTGAGCCTACGATAGGGATAGAATAGGATTTGTCTCCTACATTAGCATAAAAACCTGTAAGTGCACCTAAACGAATCCATTCTTTGTAGGCAATTCCGTATTCGTATTGGGCCGCAACTCCTGCGAGAATAAATTTAGTTGGATTTACCCATTTATTAGTATTATAATCGAAATATTGGTCTTTGTTTGAATTAGGATTAAACAATAGCATATAATCAACTGATTGATATTTTTTCCAGTCAGATTCTGTTTCTTGAGAAAATATGCCGATTGAATTAAATAAGGTAAATAGTAAAAGTAAATGTTTCATGGCATTGTTGATTTTTCAAATCAAGATTTATATATTTTTTCAAAATCCAGCGGTTCAATAGCATTTTCTACAGAAAAATCGCCAATTTTTGTGCGTCGCAAAGCGGTTAAATGTCCGCCGGAATTGAGTGCTTTTCCAAAGTCAAATGCCAATGAACGAATATACGTCCCTTTGCTGCAAACCACTCTAAAATCAATTTCGGGCAAAGCAATTCGCGTGATTTCAAACTCCGAGATTTCAATTTTTCGAGCTTGAATTTCCACTTCTTCGCCGGCGCGTGCGTGTTCGTACAAACGTTTTCCGTCTTTCTTCAAAGCAGAAAAAATTGGCGGAAATTGTTCAATTTCGCCAATAAATTGTTGTTTGGTTTGTTC
>DATGOD010000137.1:0-2285 GCA_035306305.1 Flavobacterium sp. | reverse complement strand
GTATTGAGCAAAAGGTGCAATCCCAATCCACTTTCCAGATTTCTCCCCTGTAATGGTTTTTACCTCAGCAGATAAAGCTCCCTTTTCAGGAAATGATACTTTTGATAAATCAATTTTAAATCCCAATTGTTCAAACACATCTGCATAACGTTGATGCATTGATTTAAGGGGTTTAAATATTTTGTTTTCTTCACGAGTTAAAGCTTTCTTTTCACTTCTTCCTTTGTTCAAAAAAGCTACTTTGGTTCCAGATAATTTGAAGAATGTTCGCACTATTTTGGAACGGAGTACATTGTGTAAATCAGCTACTCCATCAATATTTCGTTTTTTAAGATCGCTGTACAAACGTGTAAGGCCCGCAAAACCTTTGTGTCTTTGTTTTAAATCTACTCCGAAAAAATCTACTCTTTCGATTCCTTCAAAAAAAGGTTTAAAAAAAGGTCTTGAAACTACAGTAATCCTAATATTCGGATGTTGAGCCACAGCAGCTCTGATGACCGGAACTGTCATTGCCACATCACCCATAGCAGATAATCGGATTACTAAAATGTGTTTCAAAATGGTCTATTTTATTTGCCTTTCTGGACTGTCAAAGTCCAGAAAGGTTATGTTTCTTATTTTAAACTTGCTATACTTTGTTCTATAGTAGCTATTTTTGCCAAAGCATCGGCTTGTTTTTTACGCTCATTGGCAATTACTTGTTCCGGTGCTCCAGCTACGAATCTTTCGTTCGAAAGTTTTTTCTCTACCGAGGCTAAGAATCCTTTGGTATATTCAAGTTCTTCTGTTAGCTTTTTGATTTCATCTTCTACGTTGATATTTCCGGCAATCGGCACAAAGTATTCGTTCGATTTTACTCGGAACGTAAGGGCTCCGTTAACGGCTTCATTTACATAGTCTAAAGCTGAAATGTTACCGAGTTTCGTAATTACCGCATCAAAATGTAAACTAGAGTTTTCGTGATTGATAACTTTTAGCTCGATAGTATCTTTAAACGGAATATTCTTTTCTTTACGGATGGTTCTGATACCTGAAATTACTTCTGAGGCAAATTCAAATCCAGAAATTATATTCTCGTCAAATGATTTTTGTTCAGGATAATCAGCTATAACCAAGGCTTGTTCTGGTGTTCTTTCTGTTATGTGTTGCCAAATTTCTTCGGTCAAGAACGGCATAAACGGATGTAATAGTTTCAATAAATCTTCTAGAATAGCAATCGTTTTATCGAAAGTTACTTTGTCAATTGGTTGTTGGTAACCTGGTTTTATCATCTCTAGATACCACGAACAGAAGTCATCCCAAGTAAGTTTGTAAATCGCCATCAAAGCATCCGAAATTCTGTATTTCTCAAAATGATCATTGATTTCGGCCAGTGTTTTTTGGAATTTATTCTCAAACCAATCAACCGCTACTTTTGAGTGTTCGGGTTGAGTAATATCAGCCACTTCCCATCCTTTGATTAGTCGGAAAGCATTCCAAATTTTGTTGGCAAAGGCTTTTCCTTGGTTGCACAACTCTTCGTCAAACAAAATGTCATTTCCAGCTGAAGCCGAAAGCAACAATCCGCAACGTACACCATCGGCTCCGAATTTATCAATTAAATCGAGCGGGTCTGGTGAGTTACCTAATGATTTTGACATTTTACGACGTTGACTATCTCGTACAATTCCCGTAAAATATACGTTAGAGAATGGTTTTTGGTCAGCATATTCGTATCCAGCGATAATCATACGAGCTACCCAGAAGAAAATAATATCCGGTCCGGTAACCAAATCGTTGGTCGGATAATAGTATTGGTATTCTTCGTTTTCTGGATTTAAAATTCCTCCAAAAACACTCATTGGCCAAAGCCAAGAAGAGAACCAAGTGTCTAAAGCATCTTTGTCTTGTTTTAAGTTTTCGGTTGTCAGTTGTGGGTTTCCTGTTTTTTGTTTGGCTAATTCTAGAGCTTCTTCAATGGTTTCGGCCACTACGAAATCTTCTTTTCCTTCTCCGTAGTAGTAAGCAGGAATTTGTTGTCCCCACCATAATTGACGCGAAATATTCCAATCGGTAATATTCTCTAGCCAGTGTTTGTACGTATTGTCAAAACGTTTCGGATAGAACTTAACTTCTTCGGTTTCTAAAACGGCTTTCAAAGCAGGTTTTACCAAATCTTCCATTTTCAAGAACCATTGGTCTGAAAGACGTGGCTCAATAACGGCTTTGGTTCTTTCAGAAGTTCCTACTTTATTGAGATGCGTTTCGGTTTTGATAAGTGCTCCGATTTGCTCTAATTCTTTCGC
>DATGOD010000136.1:0-22074 GCA_035306305.1 Flavobacterium sp. | reverse complement strand
ACCTGCATGAGATAAGAACAATTCTGCCTCTCTCATATTAGTAGTAAACATCGCCGAGGACAATCCTTGCGGAACGTCGTTTTGCATATCGATCGCTTCTTCAACCGTGTTATATTTCATTACATATAAAATCGGAGCAAATGTTTCTGCTTGTACGATTTCAAAGTGGTTTTCAGCCTCGATAACACATGGTTTTACATAACATCCACTTTCGTAACCTTCGCCTTCGAGCACACCGCCTTCAACAATTACTTTTCCGCCTTCTGATTTGGCTTTTTCAATCGCATTCAAATAATCTTGTACAGCTCCTTTATCGATAAGCGGCCCGACGTGGTTAGACGCATCAAGCGGATTTCCGATACTCAATTGTGTATAAGCATTTTGCAAGGCTTGAATCGTTTTATCGTAAATACTTTCGTGAATAATCAAACGACGGGTCGAAGTACATCTTTGTCCGGCTGTACCAACTGCTCCGAAAACCGCTCCGACCAGTACCATATTGATATCAGCATGCTCCGAAACGATAATTGCGTTGTTTCCGCCTAATTCCAAAATTGTTTTACCGAAACGTTCTGCTACGGTTTTAGACACGTGACGCCCGATGCGGGTAGAACCTGTGAAAGACACTAACGGAATGCGGTGGTCGTTGTTGATTAAATCTCCACAAGCATTTCCGGTAACGATACAGCTCACGCCTTCGTCAATATTGTTTTTTCTAAAAACTTCTGTGATGATATTTTGACAAGCTACGGCACACAGCGGCGTTTTTGAGCTCGGTTTCCATACGCAAACATCGCCGCAAACCCAAGCAATCGCAGCGTTCCAAGACCATACGGCTACCGGAAAGTTAAAGGCGGAAATCGTCCCTACGACTCCTAACGGGTGGTATTGGTCATACATTCTGTGCATTGGTCTTTCTGAATGCATCGTGAACCCATATAACTGGCGGGAAAGTCCGACAGCATAGTCACAAATATCAATCATTTCTTGTACTTCTCCAAATCCTTCTTGCAAACTTTTACCCATTTCATAAGATACTAACTTTCCGAGAGCTTCTTTTTTCTCACGCAAAGCTTCGCCTATTTGACGAACAATTTCTCCTCTTTTGGGTGCCGGAACCAATCTCCAAGATTTGAAAGCTTCTGATGCTTTTTGGATTACTTTTTCATAATCATCTTGGGTGGAAGTTTTTACTTTACCAATCAATTCTCCGTTTACCGGTGAATAAGATTCGATGATGTCTCCATTGGCAAACCATTGACTTCCGGTTGATGTTCCTTCGTTAAGCTCTTTAATGCCTAATTGATTTAAGGCTTCTGTTATTCCAAAATTGTCCATTAATTGATGTTTTAAGGTTTTTAATTTCTACAAATATAACTTTTCTTTATTTAATAAATCGTTCGTCGGTCGGCATAACTTCTCCGCATGACGGGCAAGTTCTCAATTCTTCTGATTGATAGAAATCTTTGAAATGTTTGAGAAAATCTTTTTCAATATCTTTCAGAACAAAATAGGCTCCATGCAATTTGTGATTACATTGGTCACAAAACCACAACAATCCATCTTTTTTGCCTTGTTTATTTTTGATTTCTACCACCAAGCCTACCGAACCGGCAGATCTTATCGGCGAATGTGGTGTTTTGGCAGGAACCAAAAAAACATCCCCAGCATGGAGCTCAACAACTTGTTTTTCTCCATTTACTTGTAGAGCAATCTGTATATCGCCTTCGAGCTGGTAAAAAAATTCGTCTGTTTCGTTGTAATGATAATCCTTGCGGGCGTTTGGTCCACCGACAACCATCACAATAAAATCATCAGATTCTTGTTTATAAATATTTTTATTTCCGACAGGAGGCTTCAATAAATCTCTGTTTTCTTCAATCCATTGCTGGAGGTTAAATGGTTTTCTTACTTTTTCCATAATGCACTTATTTTCCGCTCAGCCAAGACTGAGGATTTTGAAATTGATTGTTTTGGGTCAAATAAAATTTGAGTACCGACTGCCCTTCGTTGTTTTTGGCGACTGTTCCAATTGTTTGCTTCGTTGATACTTTTTGTCCTTGCTTAACCGAGACGCTGCTCAAATTTTGGTAAACCGAAATGTAATCTCCATGCCGAACAAAAACCACTCTTGTTCCGGCTAAAACTTGTATTTCTGTAACCTCGCCTTCAAATACGGCTCGCACAGTAGCTTGATTTTCTGTTGTAATATCTATTCCGTGGTTTTCTATGGTAATATTTGGTACTGACGGATGCGGTTGTTTGCCGTAACGAGCCGATATATATCCTCGTTCTACAGGCCAAGGCAATCGTCCTCGATTACTGCTAAAACTTGCTGCGAGAGCTTTTTCTGCCGGAGTTAAAGCAAATTTGCCTGAACCAGCCGATGCAGTTGATGTTTCTCCTGCTTTTTCTCGTGCTCGACGATTGGCTTCTTCAATCGCTTTTTGGATAAGCACTTTTATCTGTTGGTCTATTTTTCGGCTTTCTTGTTGTTTTTTATTGATTTGTGCCGTGTATTTTTTCTGGTCTTTCCGCACCAAATTCATCAATTCGTTTTGCTTATTTTTTTCTTGTTGAAGAGCGGCAATTTCTTTTTGTTGTTCTGCCAAAGCAGCTTGTTGTTTTTGTTTTTGTACTTCGAGCTTTTGCATGATTTTTTCTAAATCTTCGGATTTCTTGCGAATTTCTTCTCCTTGAGATTTTCTGTATTTCGCATATTGCTTGATATATTGCATGCGTTTGTATGCCTGCAAAAAACTATCTGAAGAAAGAACAAACAATATTTTGCTTTGCTCAGATCGTGTTTTGTATGACGTGCGGATGGTTTTGGCATAATCTTCTTTAAGCACCGCCAATTCTCTCTTGAGCTTATTCGATTCGAGCGTTTTGGTATAAATATCATCTGCCAAAACACGCAATTCTTTTTTATACGTGCTGATTAACTGATTGGTAAGACTGATTTTGCGATTGCTTTCTGCTATTTCGCTGAGTATATCGCGTTCTTTTCTTTGCTCAGACGAAAGCAATGATCGAAATTGCTTGATTTCTTTGAGTATTGATGCTTTCTGACTTTCTAATTTTTTTTGTTGAGCCTCGTAATCTTGGGCATACAACGAAACTGAAAGTAATAATGTGAGAAGTAATATAATCCGGTGCATCAGAATGAATTTTGCTCAAAATTAATTATTTTTTACGAAACTACTATCTTGAAAAAGAAACTTTTGAAGTTGTATAGAGAGTTTTGTGCTACCGCATTAACATTATCTGGTTATAGTTCAATTTTCATTTTTCCGATATTTACGTTTATATTGATATATGGCTTTTTGTATTTTCTTTAGTTTTTGAGTGCGAATCGGGAACAATATACGGTTGGTGGTTTGTTCCATTTGATTGTGGTCTTCCTGTCCGGTTTCGGTATTTTTATAGCTATTTTCTACCAGATGAATCCATTCGCCGGCTAAAGTCAAATCCAGAAATCGCATCCTGTCAAAATCTTCAAAATAATAGCTAAAATCATCATTGACCACTGCGGAATCTATGAGAGGTAATTGGTGCTGAAAAACCACCGTTTCTCTCAAATAATACTCCGAGGGGTCACCATTTACGTGGTCAAATATACGGTATGCCAATACAACCAAAGAATCGCTTACCGAGGCTTCTTTTATGGTAAATTGTTCATACTCGCTGTAATCGGGATTAATAAAACCGCTTTTACCACGAAAATATTCGGCTTCATTTTGCAGTAAACGTATAACTTTTTGCCATTCTTTTTGCTGAGCGTTGGCATTATAGGAAACTGCAAGTAAAAAAACACTTAAAATGGTTATTACTTTTTTCATTTTATTGTCGATTTTTCTAGTTTTTGTCGGTCGAAAAGCTCTTCTGTTTTCTTATTTTTTGTCATCATCCAAAAATTTAGTACCTCATAAATATACAAAAAACTTTGTCAAAGCGTTTCCGGTTTTAGCAAGATTTTTAAAATGGCGACACGTATAAAGGAGCAAAGTTTAGCGGTTTTGCAAAAACGTTTGTTTGCCTACCAAACTGTCGCTATAACACCTTCAATATTCGTCTAATTCGTCACCGGAAAATAGCTCTTTTGGAATTTCTTTGGCTCCTTCTAAGGTTGCAAGCTGATATAGATTCCGGACAATTTCAATACTTAACGATTGCTTTTGCAGCAAAAACAAGTCGAGCCCCATAGGTTCGTTAAAAGTCCGCCAAAAAGAGAGCGGAGCTTCTTCGTGTCCCAAAATGCTGTACACACGTTCTGCCCAAACGGTATAGACAAATGTTTTGCCTTCATTTTCGTCTTTTTGTATATCATTTCTGATAATGCTGTCATTGGCGATGAAAAGGTCTTTGTAGAATATTTTGCTATATGCAGGTGCACCGTTCAAATTCGGGTCTTTGTAAAAATCTTTGACCGTTTTTACGACAAAATTATCATCGTAAAAAGTATAGGTTTTGGTCATTTTGTAAGGCAAAATATCATCTGTGTAATGCACCACAACGGTATCTATATGGTTGCGTAACCAATTTAAAGTTTCTGTTTTGTCTTGTGCTTTTACTGTATTTATGTTCAATAAAACACCGATAAAAAATAAATATCTGAAGTTTTTCATATTCTTTCTTGAAATTTGTTCATCACGAATTTAAAAATAATCTTCCGGCAACCAATTTATTTCTTTCCGGCATACCATTCTTCTTCTAAAGAATAGGCAATCAGCCAATTTAAATCTTGCGGAAAAATTACCACATCGCCGTGCCAAAAGGTAAATAGGCTGTCCTCGGGCAGTTTTGGCAAATCGTATAAATGCAATTGCAGCACCAACGCATAACGCAACCAGTAAACCAATACTTCCTGATTGGGCAGTTGCAAAAGTTCTGTGGCTTTTTTTAACGGATTTTCCTCTTTGCCAACTGTTGTTTTCTCATAAGGCGGAACGTAGCGAAACGAGTTTTCGCTTGGATATTCCTCAAACAATTGATTGAGCAATTGTTCTAAAGGCTGGTTTCTTTTCCAATCGATTTCAAAAAGCGGTTGTTCTGTTTTCAAATGCGGTTGCCATTCTTCCTGAAAACCAATGCAAGCCACCACCTGAAAAGGAACTTCTGCCGACTGAAAAGCCTCAAACAATTCTGCACAAGGAGCTACTTTTTCCGTAAAAAAAGCTTTTGCCTGCAATTTCTGTTGCAAGCGGTTTTGTAAAGCAGCTAAACGGTTTTTATGGTTCATGGGCTGAGTCTTTTTCGTGGTCGCAATAGGAAGCGAGTTGCTCAAGTGCGCGTGCCAACTCCGAAAGCAGCCTTTCATTGGTTGAAATCAAATTTAACCGTTGATAAGGCGTGGAGTCGTCTTCAATAAAAACGTTATTGTGGTTGTCATAGCCGTAAGAAACGATGCTGGGCGACGCTGCAATAAGTCTTCCGTTTTGTTGATCCACCGTCCAACTCCCAGCCTTAGCGAGGTCAATGGAACAAGCAAATGCCGGATAACCATAGCTGATGTATTTAAAAGTGGTGTCTCCTTCTATCCAACTAATCTTACAGGGCTCAATCCGGATACTTTTCTCGTCAATGTCCTCCACTTGCTGCACCAATGTCTCCTTTAGCCACGAAATGGTTTCCTCTTTGGTTTGTGCCTGTACGGTTTGTGTACCTACTATCGTGATTAGGCAGATGCTTAATAGTGTGATTGTTTTTTTTATTGTGTTAAAATTTAAAATTGTATTTATCTAAAAAGTGTGCCTGCTTTCACTCTTTACCGCTCAGTACTCTTTTCGCATTTTCGAAAAATACAGGGTCGTTAGTGAGTTTTTCAATTATCGCTTCGTATTGCTTTTTTGGCAAAGCGGCTCTTACTTCTTTAAAATAGGCATCGTATTGCTTTTTGTATTCCTTACCAAAAGCTTCCAAAACGGGTTTGGCATCCGACATTTCTTTGCGTTCTGTTGCTGAATAGGCTGCGATGCTTTCTCCGTCTTTTTGTTTCAAGAAAATTTCATACAATTTTGTGTAATCTGTACTATACTCAGATAAATCCCTTTTAAGCTGTTCCATTAGTGGCACTGCGTTTTCATTGATATCCTGCTCCGCGAATACAAATAGGCGCAAATCGCTTTTTGTAATGTCTTTTTCTTTTGGTACTTCTGGACATCCTGCACCGAGAATATTTAGCTGTTCTGCAATTTTTGAATAAACTTCTTCGCCTGCCATCCCAATACTAATGTCTGATTTTATGTAAGTGGTAGTTTCTTCTTTATCATGAGTGATCAAGTCGATAATCCGCCAATCAGCACGAAAGCCGAATTTTATAGCTTCCCAATGAGCTTCGTTGGGGGCAAATACAATTTCCTTATAAACATCATCGGAAAGGCTCGTTTTTAAATACACTTTACAAGGGGATAGTTCAAGCACTTCGTAACCGGATTCTTGAAAGATTTTTGTCAATTCTTTTTTTGCCGATGCCACATCTTGCGCCTGTGCGGTTTGCGTGCCTGCTATCATCATCAGGCAGAGGCTTAATAATGTGATTGTTTTTTTCATTGTTGTAAAATTTAATGTTGATAATTATTGTTTGTTTTGTTTTTTATCTACTCCTAAATCAATTTTAAACAACTGGTAGCCCACACCAAATCCCAACCAAGGTTTTCCGTTGTATTGCCATTGATAATTTTTCTGATTGTTTATGTGATCCCAACCGATATACAATCCGGCTTGCACTTTTTTGTATTGCAGCATTACACCGCTAAGTATCGTCAACGCCGCCGCATTTATCTCTTCGCCGGGGTCAACGCCGGGAGCGTTGCCGTTGTATAGGTTGGTGTTGCCTATTCCTGCACCGAATTGTGCATAAAAACCAGCATTCCATAGTTGCGTTAGCCGAATATTTAGAGTAGTGTTGAGATTAAAATTGGTTTCAAAAGACTTATCATCGAACATACGGAATTTAAAAGGCAGGGTTATCAAACCAAAGGAAACCCTATCATCTGGTTGATATTTTTCGGCAATTTCTGCTTTTGCTAAAAATTCGACTTCCGAAACACTGAAAATCTTGTTATTATAAAAAGCACTTTTATCCTTTTTTTCTATAGCGTTAGCTTTCCATGAAGAATAATCTCGGCATTTCCTTTTAAAAAACAGAAATCTATTGCATTTACGTTCTTTAAAATTTGGAGAAACCGTCAACCAATATTTATTTTCAATACTGTCAATTTTCACTATTTCAAAACTGATATTAGTTTGCAAATAATTGGGTTCGAAACTTTCAAAATCTAAAACGATAGAGTCATTTACATCAGTTCCCTTATGTTGAGTAAGTGTTTTTAACTGAATTAAGTCCCCAGGTTTAAATTTTACTTCCTGCCCCCAACTATGCACCGCAAAGCCAAGAGCTATTACTGTTGTTATGATTGCTTTTTTCATTTTTTGAATACTATTTAATAAATTCTTGTCTCACCCCCAGCCCCTCTCCAAAGTAGCTGTAAGCTTTAGGCAATATGCTTAAGCTGTTTTGAAAACCTTGTTTACAAACAGTTTGTTTTGCTCGTTCACGCTTCCATAGCATTAGCGGTCGTCGGACATTAGGTTCACATTACCGCTACCAAAGCGGTTTCTAATTCGGTTAATGCTTCTTTTGCCGCTGCAACCCGGCTGCGGACAAATGCACGTTGTTCAGATTTGTTAGTGGCATAATTTTATGATTTTTAATTGTTATTATTTACTGTTGTTGGAGTGTTACGACTACTCATCTTCTTTGAGTACTTCTTGCATCCTTTCCACTAAGGAAGGGTCGTTATTCGCCTTATCCAAAATGTAATTAAATCGGCTTTCGGAGAGACATTCCATCATCCAACTGTCTTCAAAGTATTCCGATATTGTTTTTTCTCTTTCGGTCTCTAGCTTTTGAAAATAATCTTTTACGCTCAGATAATCTTTTTGTTCTTGCTCGGTAACATCTTTTAGAGGGGTTCCTTCTTTTTCAGCAATGAAAATGTCATAAACTCTTTGTGATGGAGTTTCAAGCTCTCGTGCTTCCGCGTCCATATAAGCATATATATTATTGTTGATGTTGGTAATATATTGTGCTGCTATGTAAAAACAACTGATTTCTTGGTCGGTTATTTCTTCCTGCGCTTGCGCGGTTTGTGTGCCTGCTATGGCAAACCAACCGATGGCTAAAATTGTGATTATTTTTTTCATTTTAAAAGTTTTTTAGTTTTTTTCAAATACAGTAACTGTTCTAAAAGCTCCTATTTCGACAGCATCCTTAAACTGCTGTGGAGCAGGTTGGTACAGATAATCTTCAAATCTATAATCATCACTATTCAGAAGCAACATATCGTCTTTGTATTCTGAAATATCTCCAACATCATTACCTACACCTATAGAAAATTCCTCTCCAAGTTCTTTTATTGTAATTTCTTCCTGTTCAGGATTATATTCCACAAGGAGAATACGGTAATAGTTAGGGTACTCACTATCTTTTTCTTGAAATGGAACTGTATAAAGGTTTTCTTTTACTTTATAAACAGGTACTTCTGTGCCAGGGCCATAAGGTCCTTTATAGGTATTTGCTTCATCACCATAATTATAATTAACCTCTAAGGTGTTTTCAGCAATAATAAAGTAACTGTCCTGTTCACTGCCTTTTTGGTCGTATCGTCCATGCATTTCTTTAGGAAATTTTATGGCTTCCGTGCCCATCGGGTTATCCGTGTCGTAATAAACCCTGGTGCAAGAAGTAAAAAATACGCCGCACATCAATAGCACAATCATGTGCTTTACCGTTTGTTTCATTGTTTTTGTTTTCATTGTTGTAAAATTTAATGTTAATAATTTATTTGATGTCAACCCCCATAGACACACAGTCTTTTACAAACACTTCTCCACTCCCGAGGATGCTCCCCGAGAAATACTCTCTAATGGTGTAGTGGTAGGTGTTGTTGGGTTCTACTTCTACCGTTGTGCTTGACCCCGGCTCTATAACTGCCGTTCCCGACAATTCGTTTACCTGTACTTTTATTTTATCGCTCAAATGATTGTTGAAAGACAAGAGTGCGATATTGCAGCTATCATCGTCCGAACAAGCTCCGAGCAGTAAAGTAACCGGTAGTAATAATGTGATAAACACTTTTTTTGCGATTGTTGTTTTCATTGTAAAAAATATTTAATAATTAATAATTCTGTTTTTAGTAGCTTTAACGTCAGTAACGAAGTGACGTTGTAACCTTTACAATTTTGATTTTCAGACTTTTGACTATTAGCCTAACAATAAGTTGGTTTTGAGTAAAAATTGTTTTCATTGTGCTTATATTTTAAGTTGTACCTAACAAAGTTCGAGAAAATAAAAACGCCAGTAAATAACCATTTATGGGGATATTTTGTTTTTTTTTAAGAAAATCGTGTATTTTTGTTAACTATAAAACACACTACAACTATGCTACGTACTACTTGGATTATTTTACTTTTCTTTTTGAGTATTGTGCCACTCTGTGCACAAACGCCGAAAGATTCGCTGGTGATGGCTTTTGAACAAAGCCCCCGAAAGACGGATAAAGATTTCGAAAAGACAATAACGATTGTTCGTAGCTTGGTTAATCATGGGCATCAAGGCAAGGCAGAGGAGCTTGCCCATATACTTTTGAAAGAATCCAAAGAAAACAGGCTTACTGCTCGACAAGCTCAAGTCTATAACCTATTAGGCTATACTTATGTTAGAAGAAGTTCATTTGAAAAAGCTTTAGAATATTACAAAAAATCACTCAACACCTACAAACAAATAAATAATAAAAAGGGAGAAGCTTCAAGTTATGGAAACATATCCAATGTTTATTACGATTTGAGTAATTATAAAGAAGCACTAAAGTATGCACGGGAAAAATTGGCTATCGCAAGAGAAATAAAAGATAAAAATATAGAGGCACAAGCGTTGTCTTCACTAGGAAATATATATGGTGATCAGAAAGATTATACCGAAGCACTTAAACTCCATCAAAGAGCACTTAAAATTGAGCTTGAACTCAAAGAAGATTTAAATCAAATAGCCAATACATATACATCAATCGGAATAACCAAACAGCTAATAAAAGAAAATGATTCGGCTATTTACTATCTTAACAAAGCATTGGATTATGCCCTTCCGCACAACAAATTTACGGCTTGCTATGCCACGAGATTTATAGCAAAAGTGTATAAAAAACAAAACAATACAGAACAGGCTCTTGCGTATTTTGAGCAAAGTATAAAGTATGCTGAAGAAATCAACAGTCCGCTTGAAATAATGCTGACCCAAATGGAAATGGCTCAAATGTTTGCCAATGAAAGCCACACAACTAAAGCCATCGCACTGGCTAACAAAGTATTGGCTACCTCCCAAAAATTAAAATTTGTTAAAGGAGAAATAAATGCCCACAAAATTTTGTACGAAGCTTATCAACAAGAACAACACTTTGAGCAAGCTTTGGCGCATTACAAACGCTATCACACTCAGGAAGACAGTCTCAATTCGTTAGAAGAAAAAAAACTTATCAACGATTTGGAAACACAAATCAAAATTGACAAAGAAACACACAATCTAAAAACTGCTTATCAAACCGCAAAAAGCAAATGGATTGCAGGAATAATTACTTTAGGATTTCTGATTATACTTACGATAATTTACTTTTTGTTTCGCTCAAAAAACCGAAAAAAAGCTTTCGATTTGTATTTGAAAGAAAAAGAAAATCAGTCACAGGAAAAACTGTTATTGGGTATTCAAAGAGAACGCAAACGCATCTCGCAAGATTTGCACGATGATTTGGGAGGAAGCGTTGCCGGAATGCAAATGTTTACCGAAATGATTTGTACGCAAACCACCGATAGTAGTACCCAAACACAATTGGAAAAACTATTGGCAATACAAAAAGAAATTACCCTAAAAGTACGCGAATTGATTTGGTTTGTCGGGAACGAGAGCGGCACATTGGAAAGCTTGATAAAATACAGCCATCATTATGCCAAAAACCTACTCGAAAATTATCCGATAGAGCTGACTACTTCCTCCCCAGAAAAAGTTCCAACTATTCAAATTCCAGAAAAAGACCGTAAAAACTTTTTCCTAAGCTATAAAGAGGCGCTCAACAACGCCATTAAACACGCCAAAGCAAAAAACATCACTATTGATTTTGAATTTAAAAACGACCTGTTCTCGATTCGGATAAATGATAACGGAAAAGGTTTTAAAGCCCAGAATACCTCCCGTTTCAATTATGGCTTAAAAAACATCGAATCCAGAATGAAAGAAATCAATGCCTTATTTGAAATTCAATCAAGTGCCAAGGGAACACAAGTATATTTTGAAAAAGAATACAACAGCCCTTTAAACAACATAATATAAGATTACGAAAATGAATAAAATCAATGTTCTGGTCTTAGAAGACGATAAAATCTATGCGGAAAGTATCGCTTTATTGCTAAATTCTACCTCCGACATTTATTGCCCAAAAGTGGTATATTCCAAAGCTGATTTTGAAGTCTATTTCAAAGAAAACGTTGCCGATATTTATTGGATAGACATCAACTTGTTAGACGGTTCGGGGCTTGATGTGGTATATGACATCAAAGAAAAGCACCCCGAAGCTTTGTGTCTTATTTGTAGCTTCCGTCGAGAATACTCAATGATTTTCAAAGCTTTTGCGAATGGTGCCGATGGTTATTTGCTTAAAGGAGAATCAAACGAAAAGATTCTTAGTTCGATTCGGGAACTCTACAACGGCGGCGTTCCGATGAGCACCCTTATCGCAAAAAAAATATTGAACAATTTCAGAAAAAAACCTGAGGAAGAAATTTTAACTTCCCGAGAAAAAGAAGTTTTGGAAGAGCTTTCAAAAGGATTTAAATATAGAGAAATTTCAGAAAAATTAAATGTCAGTTACGAAACCGTGAAAAAACACATTCAAAACATCTATTATAAACTTGAGGTATCAAACAAAACAGAAGCATTGAACAGGTTTTTCAACAACGAAGTTTAGATTACACACATTCAGTTTTGCAACTAATGAAACTAGGCATGGAAAAAGGTTGGATTTAATCATTGATTATCCTTTTTGGTTTTCCGACTTCTCTCCACTTCCAAACAAAAATATTTCATATCTTTGAAGGTCTGTTTGTCGGGCATTGTAAATGAAGCTCTAATGAAAAAATTAATCGGATTATTCGTTGTGATTTTGCTGGCATCGTGCGGAGCAAGTCGCAATACGAAAACAAAGCAAAAAATTCGGGAACATTACCCCAAAACTGTTCAAAAAACCGAATATCCCAACAAAGAAATCTCTTCCGTTGCCGAAATTAAACCGGAAATAAAAGAAGAAACCGAAACGTTGGAGGCAACCTCCAAAGTAAATGTTTCCCGAAACTCAGTGGAAGAATATATCGACAAATACAAATCTTTGGCAATCGAAAATATGCGAGAGTACAAGATTCCGGCAAGCATCAAAATGGCCCAAGCGATTTTGGAATCGGGTTCAGGAAACGGTAAACTTGCCCGCGAAGCACACAATCATTTCGGGATCAAATGTAAAAGCTCATGGACTGGCAAATCTGTTCGCCACACCGACGATGCTCCCGACGAGTGTTTTAGAATGTACGATTCTGTGGAAGATTCTTTCAAAGATCATTCTGAATTTTTGGCATACAGACCTTATTACAAAAAACTTTTCACGCTGAATCCTTCCGATTATGCAGGTTGGGCAAAAGGCCTGAAACAAGCCGGATATGCCACCGACCCCAAATATGCCGATAAACTGATTTCGATTATCGAACGATATGAATTATACAAATTAGACCAAGAAGCTTTGGGAAGCGATTATAAAAAAGCAGCAATCCCAACAACAAACTCAAAAATAGATTATTATACCGTACAAAAAGGCGACACATTATATAGAATTTCTCAACAATACAGCACATCCGTTGATGAAATCAAAAGGTTAAATCATTTGTCTGATAATACGATTTCGATTGGACAAACCTTGAGGGTACAATAATTTATTTCTTTTTCTGAACACTAAAAACAACAAAATGAATTACCAAAGAAGCAGTCAATTATTTGCAGAAGCACAACAGTATATTCCGGGTGGCGTAAATTCACCCGTTCGAGCATTTAAAGGTGTTGGCGGAACACCGGTTTTTATTCAAAAAGCCTTTGGAGCTTATCTGTTCGATGAAGACAACAACCGCTATATTGATTACATCAATTCGTGGGGACCAATGATTTTAGGACACACCTATCAACCTGTTGTCAATGCGGTTATCGAGAAAGCCAAACTCGGAACATCTTTTGGTGCCCCTACCGAAATCGAAACCGAAATCGCCAAATTAGCCGTTGAAATGGTTCCGAATATCGACAAAATTCGCTTTGTAAATTCAGGAACAGAGGCTTGCATGAGTGCCATTCGTTTGGCAAGAGGTTTTACAAAAAGAGAAAAAATCATCAAATTTTCGGGTTGTTACCACGGTCATTCCGATGCTTTTTTGATTGCAGCAGGAAGCGGTGCTTCGACTTTTGGCGTACCAAACAGTGCCGGAGTAACGCAAGGAGCGGCGAAAGACACGCTTTTAGCAGACTACAATTCGGCTGAAAGTGTACAGCAATTGTTTGAGAATAATAAAAATGAAATTGCAGCTGTCATCATCGAACCGGTTGCTGGAAATATGGGGTGCATTCCGCTAAAAGAAGGTTTTTTAGAAAAACTGCGCGAGCTATGCGACCAAAACGGTTCGTTACTAATTTTTGACGAAGTGATGACCGGTTTTCGTTTGGCAAAAGGCGGCGCACAAGAATTGTTTGGAATAAAGGCAGATATTGTTTGTTTCGGGAAAGTAATCGGTGGCGGATTGCCGGTCGGCGCTTTTGCGGCACGAAACGAAATCATGAATCATTTGGCTCCGCTTGGACCGGTTTATCAAGCCGGAACTTTATCTGGAAATCCGCTTGCGATGGCTGCCGGTTTGGAAATGCTTAGAGCTTTGAACAACGATTCGGAAATTTACCAACGTTTGGAAGCAAAAACAGCCTATCTCGAAAAAGGAATACGAGAAGTTTTAACCCAAAATAATATTGATTTTACCATAAACCGAGTTGGCTCGATGATTTCTGTTTTCTTTGATGAACGTGAAGTTTACGATTTCAAAACTGCCGGTTACGGCGATACACAACGTTTTAAAGATTTCTTTCACGGATTACTGAAAGAAGGAATTTATATCGCTCCGTCTTCCTACGAAACATGGTTTATCACAGACGCACTGTCGTATGAAGATTTGGACGAAACGATTAAAGCGATTGATAGAGTTTCATTATCATTAGCTGTATAAATCAACTCAAAATGAAAAACATACCTTACCCTCCGACATCATTTTGTGCTTTTTTACGTGGTGTAAATGTAAAAGGCACTACGATGAAAATGGCGGAAGTTTGTGCCGTTTTTGAAAAAGCAGGGATGAAAAATGTATCTTCTGTCTTGGCTTCAGGGAACATTCTTTTTAATTCCGATAAAAACAAAAAAGAATTAAAAGCGTTGTTAGAAGAAGCAATGTCTGCACATTTTAATTATGAAGCTTTTCTTTTTCTGAAAGATAACCTTGAAATAGAAATCATTTGCCGAAAAAATCCTTTTGAAGTTCACCCTGAATACCATATCTATTGCTTTGTAGGCGTTCCTGAAGTCGAAGAAATATTGTTGTCGAAATTTAAAACGGCAAAAAAAATCAAAAATGAAAATGCTCAAATAATCGAAAATAACTTTTACTGGAAAATACCTAAAGGAAAAACTCTTGACTCTGAATTTGGAAAAATATTAGGAAGAAAAGAACTTAAAAACGCTTTCACCTCCCGCAATCTAAATACTTTTGAAAAAGTTAGGAAAAAACAACAATAAGGAAGATCGATCACTCCCCAATCCCAGAATTCAAACCTTGCAAACCTCCGGTGTGAATTGCCAGAATTTTACTGTTTTCCGGAAAAAATCCTTGGTGGATTAAATCGGTAATTCCATAAAACATTTTTCCGGTATAAATCGGTTCCAACGACAACGCATAATTTTGCTTAAACAAATGGATAAATTCTATCAACTCCGCATTTATTTTTGCGTAACCTCCAAAATGATAATCCTTTACCAAATCCCAGCGGTTGTTTTTGGCGTATTTTTTAACATCGGCAAATAGAAAATCGCCTTTCAAAGCCGGAAATCCGAAGGCTTTTTGGTGTGATTGCAAACTGTTGATAATTCCGGAAATGGTTCCGCCGGTTCCCACAGCGCAACAAATAAAATCAAAGATTTCATCTTCGGCTGTCAGCATTTCTTCGCAACCTTTTACCGCCAATTCGTTGGTGCCGCCTTCGGGAATCAAATAAAATTCGCCGAATTTATTTTTTAGTTGAGCCAAAAATTCTACATTATTTTTGTCGCGGTATTGCGAACGAGTTATAAATTCAAACTGCATTCCGTTTTCTGAAGCTTTTTTTAATGTGGGATTTTCCAAGAATTTTTCTGCCAATTCTTCGCCTCGAATCACGCCAATAGTTTCAAAACCAAATTCTTTTCCAGCCGCCGCCACTGCTGCAATGTGGTTAGAATAAGCTCCGCCAAAAGTGAGCAATTTCGCAAACCCCAATCGGTTGGCTTCCTGCAAATTGTATTGGAGTTTTCGGAATTTATTGCCCGAAATTTCGCTGTGCAAAACGTCTTCTCTTTTCACGTAAAGCTCTATACCGAAATCGTTTTCAAAAGCAATTTTTTGGTTGAAAGGTTCTTGTTGTGGCTGTATCATAAATAGTTAAAAAAGGAAAATAGTTTTCGGGTTGAAAGATAATTTGCGGTATTTTCGTTGGCATAAGCTTCCCGTTCAAACGAAATGTTTCGATAGGCTTTTTTTCGACTTTTATATTGAATCCATCTGATAAAAAATTCTAAACCGTACCAAATAAAAAAGAACACAATCAATAATTCTGCTTGTTGTTTGATGTGGATTTTTTCATGGTTTACCAATGTTTTATTGTACAACGAATGCTTTTCGCGAACGAAAACAAACGGAAAAACCGTAATTCCCGCAAAACCTTTGGGCACCCAAAATTTTGATATGATTAACCACATTGTGCAAAGTTAGCTGTTTTTATCAGATAGCTTCATTGGATTTTTCATAAACCTTAACTTTATTATCCCTAAAATTAATTCAAAATCACACCGCGAATTACTAAATTTGTAACTATGAAAAAAACATTGGTAAAAGGCGAAGATTATTATCTCTCTGAAGAAGGTTTTCGGATTTTTACCGAGAAATATCATCTCCAGCGAGGCTATTGTTGCCAAAGCGGCTGCAAACACTGTCCGTATGGATACGACAAAAAAACAAACTCATTCAAAAATAAAGAACAACAATGACGTTTAAAGAAGAAATTTTACAAGGGATTCCGGCAACATTGCCACAACCAGCATCGTACGACGCAACCATAAACCACGCGCCAAAACGCAAAGAAATATTAACCGGCGAAGAAAAAAAATTGGCATTGCGCAACGCTTTGCGTTATTTTGAACCGAAACACCACGAAACTTTGCTTCCGGAATTTAAGGAAGAATTGGAAAAATATGGACGTATTTATATGTATCGTTTCCGTCCGCAATACCGTATGTATGCGCGCGACATCAACGAATATCCGGGAAAATCATTGCAGGCAAAAGCCATTCAAATGATGATTCAAAACAATTTGGATTATGCTGTGGCGCAACATCCACACGAATTGATTACCTACGGTGGCAACGGAGCAGTTTTCAGCAACTGGGCACAGTATTTATTAACGATGAAATATTTGACAGAAATGACCGATGAGCAAACCTTGGTGATGTATTCCGGACATCCAATGGGCTTATTTCCGTCGCACAAAAATGCACCAAGAGTCGTGGTTACCAACGGAATGATGATTCCAAATTATTCTAAACCGGACGATTGGGAAAAATTCAACGCGTTGGGTGTAACGCAATACGGACAAATGACCGCCGGAAGTTATATGTACATCGGTCCGCAAGGAATTGTACACGGAACAACGATTACGGTTTTGAACGGTTTCCGCAAGATTGGCAAAGAACCCAAAGGAAATTTATTTGTTACTTCTGGTTTGGGCGGAATGAGTGGTGCGCAACCCAAAGCCGGAACCATTGCCGGATGTGTAACAGTTTGTGCCGAAGTAAATCCGAAAATTACTAAAATTCGTCACAACCAAGGTTGGATTCACGAAATCATTGAAGATTTAGACCAATTGGTGGCACGTGTTAAAACAGCTCAAGCCAATCAAGAAGTGGTTTCGATTGCTTATTTAGGAAATGTGGTGGATGTTTGGGAAAAATTCGCAGAAGAAAATTTACATATCGATTTAGGTTCCGACCAAACATCGTTGCACAATCCTTGGGCGGGCGGTTATTATCCGGCAGGTCAGTCGTTTGAAGAATCGAACCGAATGATGGCGGAACAACCCGAATTGTTTAAAGAAAAAGTTCAAGAAACGTTGCGTCGTCACGCGACAGCCATCAACAAACACACGACAAAAGGCACGTATTTCTTCGATTACGGAAACGCCTTTTTATTAGAAGCTTCTCGTGCCGGTGCAGACGTAATGAATCCAAATCCAACATTGGGTCGTGAGTTCAAATATCCGTCGTATGTGCAGGATATTATGGGACCGATGTGTTTTGATTACGGTTTTGGTCCGTTCCGTTGGGTGTGTGCGAGCAACAATCCGGAAGATTTGCAAAAAACCGACGATATTGCGTGCAACGTTTTAGAGGAAATGATTAAAACATCGCCCGAAGAAATCCAACAACAAATGAAAGACAACATTCAGTGGATTCGCGGTGCGCAGGAAAATAAATTGGTTGTAGGTTCGCAAGCACGTATTTTATATGCCAATGCCGAAGGACGCACCAAAATTGCCAAAGCGTTTAACGATGCCATTGCCGAAGGAAAAATTGGACCAGTGGTTTTGGGTCGCGACCATCACGATGTTTCAGGAACTGATTCGCCTTATCGCGAAACTTCCAATATTTACGACGGTTCGCGTTTCACAGCCGATATGGCGATTCAAAATGTGATTGGCGACAGTTTCCGCGGAGCTACTTGGGTTTCGATTCACAACGGCGGTGGCGTTGGCTGGGGCGAAGTAATCAACGGTGGTTTTGGTATGCTTCTTGATGGAACTAAAGAGGCAGAAAATCGATTAAAATCGATGCTTTTCTGGGACGTAAACAACGGTATTTCACGCAGAAGCTGGGCACGAAACGAAGGTGCGGTATTTGCGATTAAACGCGCTATGGAAGCCGAACCTAGCTTAAAAGTAACCTTGCCAAATTTTGTAGATGATAAACTTTTAAACTAAAATATCATGAAAAAATTAATCTTATTTTTAGGTATTGGGTTGATGCTGACATTATCGGCATGTAGCAGTATTCGTGTTTCCTCGGATTACGACCGAAATGTAAGTTTCGATCAATTCAAAACATTTGCTTATTTAAAAAGCGGGTTGGATAAAATGGAAGTTTCCGATTTGGATAAAAAACGAATTATGCAAGCCGTCGATTTTGAAATGGCATCGAAAGGTTTTATCAAAGGAGAAAATCCAGATTTGCTGATTAATCTTTTTACCGATACACAAGAAAATGTTTACGTCAACCAATATTACGGCGGTTGGGGTTATTATGGTTACTATCGTCCGTGGGGTTGGAATCCGTGGATGTGGGGTGGCGGATATCAAACCGTCAGCACGCAAACACAAGGAATTCTGTACATCGACATATTGAAAGCCGACAACAAAGAGTTGATTTGGCAAGGAAAAGTTTCGGCAGATTTGCAATTAAATCCCGAGAAAAAAGAAGAAAGAATCAAGGAAATGATTGCAAAAGTATTGCTTAATTTTCCGCCAGAAAACAACTAATCAAACCCAAATATCATGAACAGCAAAACCATTTCTATCATTTCCTACATAACCATCATCGGTTGGTTGGTAGCTTATTTAATCGGTAAAGACAATTTGGATAGTTTGTCCAAATATCATTTGCGACAATCATTAGGATTGGCTATCGCCGGTTTTATTTTAAACCTTGTTTCAATAAGCATTCTTTTCTTGGGAATGATTGTTAATCTCATCGGAATATTGGTGCTGATATTTGCGATTATCGGCATTATAAACGCAGCAAACGAAGAAATGAAACCTTTGCCAATAATTGGAAAATGGCTGGAAGATAAATTCGATTTTATTGGATAAATGATTTACAAAAAACGACCGTACAACTCAATATTTGTACGGTCGTTTCAATTAATTTTGATGCTACATTTACAGCAACATTTCGTGTAATTGAGCAATCATATTTTTGCTTCCGGCATAAAACGGAACACGCTGATGCAATTCTGTCGGTTCAATATCCAAGATATTATTTTTTCCGTCTGTGGCTTTTCCACCCGCTTGTTCAACAATAAACGCCAACGGATTACATTCATACAAAAGTCGTAATTTTCCGTTTGGTTTTTTGGTCGTTCCTGGATACATATACAAACCGCCTTTCAGGATATTTCTGTGCACATCCGCCACCAAACTTCCGATATATCGCGCAGTGTACGATTCGGAACGGCAATATTCAATATAATTTTGTACCTTTTTTTCAAATTGATTATAGTTACCTTCATTCACCGAATAAATTGCTCCGTCATCGGCAATTTTCATATTTGGATGTGAAAGATAAAACGTTCCAATCGACGGATCGAGCGTGAAACCGTTCACGCCATTTCCGGTGGTGTAAACCAACATCGTTGACGAACCATAAATCACATAACCGGCTGCCACTTGCTGATTTCCTTTTTGCAAGAAATCTTCTTTTGTAACCGGCGTTCCTTCGGGAGAAACTCTGCGATAAATAGAAAAAATCGTTCCGACCGAAACATTTACATCAATATTTGACGAACCATCCAACGGGTCCATCAACAACACGTATTTGTTGTTAAAACTCCCTTTGTTATCACAAATAGCAATATAATCGTCGTTTTCCTCCGAAGCAATTCCGCATAAAATATCTCTATCTGTCAGCGTTTGAATAAATATTTCATCGGCAATTACATCAAGTTTTTGCTGGTCTTCGCCTTGGATATTTTGACTTCCTTGTGCACCAGAAATATCCATCAATCCGGCTTTGTTTACTTTATTGCTTATTCGTTTTGCTGCCAATTTAATAGCATTCATCAATCGAGATAATTCGCCTGTAGAATAGTCGAAATCTTGTTGTTTTTGGATGATAAACTCACCCAAAGTGGTATATTTTTTATCCATAATTCAAAAAAGAGCTTCAGAGGAACAAATATCGTCAAAAATCTGCTTATAAAGAACTTTTTTAAACGGTTTGTTCTTTAACTTTGTCATTCACATTTTATGCAAATGGGCAAAAGAGTTTTCAAATTTGGCGGAGCGTCTATCAAAGATGCCGATTCTGTGAGGAATATTCTTCATGTTTTAGCTGTCAGTAATTTTACCGACGGCGTGATTGTGGCTTCGGCAATGGGCAAAATGACGAATGCTTTAGAAGAAATTGTGCGTCAATATTTTGAAAGCAAAACGCTGCCTGACGAAGCTTTCAACGCAGTAAAACATTTTCATGTAGATATTTGTCAGCATCTTTTTTCTAATTCAAATCATCCTATTTTTGAAAAAATTGACACTGTTTTTGAACAATTAAAAAGTTTCGTACAAACCAATCAATCGCCCAATTATAATTTTGTTTATGACCAAATTGTTAGTCGAGGCGAAATTCTTTCTACTTTAATTCTAAGTGAATTTTTACAGGAAAATGGTTTTGAAAACGCCTGGATTAACGCAAAAAACCTGATAAAAACCGACAATAATTACCGCGATGCCAACGTAGATTGGACATGGACACAAAAAAACATTTCAGAAACGATTACCGAAAATAAAATTTATCTCACACAAGGTTTTATCGGTTCTGACCCCAATCATTTCAGTGTAACACTTGGCAGAGAAGGTTCGGATTATTCGGCGGCGATTATTGCTTATTGTTTGAATGCAGAAAGTGTTTCTGTTTGGAAAGATGTTTTGGGCGTGCTCAATGCCGATCCCAGACATTTTGACGACACCACTTTGCTACAACAAATTTCGTATAAAGAAGCGATTGAAATGGCTTTTTACGGTGCATCGGTTATTCATCCGAAAACGTTGCAACCATTGCAAAACAAAGGAATTCCGTTGTATGTAAAATCTTTTCTACAGCCGGAATTAGCCGGAACGAGTGTGTCTGAAGGCGTGAATTTGATTCCAAAAAAACCGATATTTATCGTCAAACCCAATCAGATATTATTATCGATTTCGTCAAGAAATTTTTCTTTTATTGTAGAAAAAAATATTTCTCAGCTGTTTGATTTGTTTGAACGATTTCAGACAAAAGTGAATGTGATTCAGAATTCGGCAATCAGTTTTTCGGTTTGTATCGAAGATAAATTCGGACATTTTTGCCAATTGTTAGACGAACTCAACACTAAATACAAAACGACTTACAACGACGGATTGACACTATACACCATTCGCCATTTCGATGAAGAGTCGATGCAAAAAGTATTGCAAAACAAAACCGTTTTTCTACAACAAACTAATCGGGAAACGGTGCAAGTTGTCGTTCGTTAATTATCGTTTTTTTTGGCTTTTTTCTTTTCGATTTCCAAACGTCTGAAAAACAGCGATGAGCCAACAAAAAGACCTAAATATTTTAGGAAATCAACTTTTAAAAGCATATCTAAGAATGCTCCTACTCCTGCTCCAATAAACAAGTAAATTACTATGAACCTGAGTTCGATTAATCAGAATATTGCTAACTGATTTGTTTTTAGTTCATTATATTGTATTGAAGTTTTTTTAGGAAAAAATGAATAAGCAATTAGCCCCGAAATAAGGTTTGTAATAAAGTTTCCTATAGATCTATGTCTTGAATGTTCAATTTGGCACATATTTTTCAATTCATCGTTAACTGTTTCAATAACAGAACGTTTTCT
>DATGOD010000135.1:0-5601 GCA_035306305.1 Flavobacterium sp. | reverse complement strand
GCTGAGTTCAACCAGATATGATGATAATATCAAATCTACCATGAGCCAGAAAGCACATATTTATGCCACAGCGGGGCATGTTTTTGATATTTCGAGAGAAGTCAAATTTAAGCCGGCAGTGATTGCCAAAATTATTTCCGGAGCACCTTTGCAGCTCGACGCAACGGCCAATTTTTTGCTGTACGACAAGCTCACTATCGGAGCGGCATACAGATGGGACGCGGCATTCAGCGGTTTAGTAGGCTTCCAGTTGACGGACCAGGTTTTTATCGGTTATTCTTACGATGCTGATACCAAACCTTTGGCTAATTATAGCTCAGGCTCGCACGAGTTTTTGGTAAGATTTGAATTGTTTAACAGACACAACAGAGTTGTTTCACCAAGATTCTTTTAGATTATGAACAAAAAGATACTCTTAATATTCATGACCGCATTTTGCTTCACGGCACATGCACAGGAAGTGAAAGAAAAAAAAGCAGATACCAAATATGAAAATTCTGCTTACATCGACGCGATAAGTATTTATACAAAACTCGCCGACAAAGGATATGCCTCTGAAGAATTGCTTACCAAGTTAGGAAATTCACATTATTTTACAGCTAATTACGAAGAAGCTGCTAAATGGTACGGACAACTATTTGACATGGCAGAGAGCGACATTGATACTGAAATTTATTTCAGATATGCACAGTCGCTAAAGTCTATCGGAGAATATGATAAATCTGATGAATACATGAAAAAATTTCATCAGTTAAAAAAGGAAGACAGCCGAGGGCAGATGTTCAATGACAATCAGTCTTATTTGAATGATATTGAAGAATTGCCTCAGCGTTTTTTTTATCAATTAGCAGATTTTAATACAAGCTACTCGGATTTTGGAGTAGCTTTTTACAACCAACAAATCGTATTTAGTTCGGCCAAACCGGTTCGCGGACCTTTCAAAGACGAAAACACTTGGGATGGTCAGCCTTTTTTTAATTTATTTACGGTAAATGAAAATGGAAAAAACGATTATTTTCAGATAGAAAAAAACAGATTTCATACCGCTAATGCAGTTTTTACTAAAGACGGAAGATTTGTTTACTTCACGCAGAGTTTTAAAGTAAAAGCTCAAGAGCTAGAGGATGTTGTTTATAAAGACCAAACTATTTTAAAGATATATAAAGCCGAAAATGTAGATGGCAAATGGACAAACGTAGAAGAATTACCTTTCAATAGCGACGCATACAGTTGCACACATCCGGCACTAAGCCCGGACGAAACAGCATTGTATTTTTCTTCTAATATGCCCGGAACAGTTGGTCAATCAGATATTTACAAAGTGTCAATTACAGCAAATCACACTGTTTTTGGACAACCGATGAATCTGGGGAAGCCTGTTAATACCGAAGGTAGAGAAAGTTTTCCGTTTGTATCAGCAGACAATCGTTTGTATTTCTCATCCGACGGACATTTGGGTTTGGGAGGATTAGATTTTTTTCAATTTAAACTATCAGAAGACGATGCCGTAGTTGAAAACCTTGGAAAAGGAATCAATTCGCCTTATGATGATTTTAGTATTTATATCAATGAAGATTTGAAAACAGGCTTTTTCAGCTCTAATCGACCAGACGGAATCGGACGAGACGATATCTATATGATTACTGATATAATTTCAGACGAAGAACCATACTATCAAATATTTGAAGGAATTGTACAAGACAAAGAGACATTCGAAAATATCCCAGATGCACGAGTTTCTATATTCAATGATAATTTCGATTTGTTGACATCAGGAACAACACAACCCGATGGTACTTTTAGTAATTTGACTCTCGAAGATGTTAATCCGGGTGATATTGTATTTGTTAGAGCAGAACATGCAGATTATAACACAGAAGAAACATCGGTTATATTACCAGAAGAATCTGGTGTGCAAAGCCGAACAATTTATCTCGAGAAAAAAGTTGTAGAGGTAAAAGAAGGCGACGATTTAGCGAAAATATTTGAGATAGAAAATGTGATCTATTTCGAGTTTGATAAATCTGAAATCAATAAAGAAGCAGAGGTAGAATTAGCCAAAGTGTTGGAAGTATTGAATCTTTATCCGACGATGAAGTTAGATGTGCGTTCGCATACCGATAGTCGAGGTACACACGAATACAACCAAAACTTATCTGATCACAGAGCCAAAGCAACCATCGACTGGTTGGTAGCACATGGTGTAGAACAAAGCCGACTCACAGGAAGAGGTTATGGCGAAACTAATTTGATTAATGAATGTGCCGATGGCGTTGATTGTTCAGAAGAACAACACCAAGAAAATAGACGAAGTGAATTTATTATTACGGAATTGTAATTGCGTATGAATAATTTTAAAAAAGTTGGGAGGGTTTTACAAAAAATTCCTCCCACTTTACTTAAAAAACGAATATTAAAAACGATTCGTGAAATAAACCAAAACTCAGAAAACCAGTTAAATAATCGTGTTTGATAATGGTTAAACTTGAGCTATGTAAATTATTTATCCATTTCGATCAACAACTTTTGACCTTTATATAACAATAACTTATTTCCAGATAATTCGTATCGGTCAATTTGATTTAAAGCATCCGTAAAAAGCTTTTCTCCTTGATTATCGCAATACATTTCAGTGCTGGCAACATGAGCAAATTTCATTTCGTTGGCGTGAATCAAAACTTTTCCATGAATAGCATTACAAGCTGTATGACCACTAAATTCTAACGAATTGATATTGATTTGTAAGAAAGGTTTTCTATACGGAAACAACTCAGCTACAGTTGGTCTTGTATTGTACAATTTGCTTAATGTCCATTTGCCGTCAAGAGCAATTTTGATAAACCGCAAGCTCACCGAATCATTTTTTACTGTTAAGTAATTTCCGTCGATAGAATAATTTTCGGCAGATAATACATCGGCTTTAAATGTTTCGTCAGCAACGTTTTCGCACAACATCATCGTGCTCACCCATTTATCATCATCAAAATGGATATGACCATTGTTGCGTGCCTTCACCTCAGTACGGATTTGATTACAGCCATCATAGCCGTAAACCATCGTTTTGTTGTTTAATTCTTCAAACGACAAAACAGGTAATCCTTCTGGATATGATTGGGCGAGATTTTTTATATTACTTTGTTCAACCAGCTCCCATCTTCCGATGATTTCGTCTGATGGCTTGCCGGAGGTTGTTGTGTTTGTCGTCGATTTGCAAGCACTTACTACTAATAACGCAAGTGGTAATCCCCAAAAAGACTTCACTCTTTGCATATTATTCATGATGTAAAAACGCTTGTCTTTCCAATAAAGTTTCTTCTGATTCGACATAATTGTCATCCGGAATACAACAATCTACAGGGCAAACCGCTGCACACTGAGGCTCTTCATGAAAACCTTTACATTCCGTGCATTTACTTGGAACGATATAATAAATATCATCCGAAATAGGTTCTTGTGCTTCATCCGCATCCACTTCGGTGCCGTCGGGCAAAGTTACTTTACCTTTTAATGTTGTTCCATCTTTGTATCGCCAATCGTCTGCACCTTCATAAATCGCGGTGTTTGGGCACTCTGGTTCGCAGGCCCCGCAGTTGATACAATCGTCTGTTATAATGATAGCCATAGCCGATTTTTTAAATTAATTATTTAACTTTACCACAAATTTACGGCAATAAGTATTCTCAACCAAACAACTATGTTAGCAGAAACAAAAATAAATGCATTTATCGCATTGGGCAATTTTTTAAGACAGTTTCAAAATGCAGATTTTGAGCAAAATAATGCAGAATTTAATGCGGTTTTTTTCGATGATTTCGCACGAATTTTAAATGAATCTAAATATCACAACGGTTGGTTTACGTTAGAGCAAGTTACACACGCTTGCAAAAGCTGGGCAGATGCTTTGCAAGAAAAAAACATCCGACAATGGATTTCGGCTTATGATTTGAGCCAAGAACCGATGAAAAAAGTAGGATTGATTTTGGCTGGAAATATTCCAATGGTTGGTTTTCACGATGTGTTATCTGTGTTGATGTCGGGCAATATAGCTCATATAAAATTGTCATCTAACGATCAAAAAATAATACCGTTTTTGCTCGAATACCTGAAGAAAATCGAACCTGAATTTGTAGCTCGAATTGAGATAGTCAAAGAGCGATTTGATGGTTTTGATGCAGTTATCGCCACCGGAAGCAATAATACGTCGCGATATTTTGAATATTATTTTGGTAAATATCCAAACATCATCAGGCAAAATCGAAACTCAGTTGCTGTATTAAATGGCAATGAAACATCAGAACAATTAGAGTTATTGGGCGAAGATATTTTTAGATATTACGGTTTGGGATGCCGAAATGTATCCAAATTGTTGGTGCCTAAAGACTATGATTTTAAAGCATTTTTTGAAGCTATTTATCTATACAAAGACCTGATTAATTATGAAAAATACGCCAATAATTATGATTACAACAAAGCCGTTTTCTTAATGAGTGAATACCAAATTTTAGACAACGGATTTCTGACTTTGCGAGAAAGCGAAGCGATGGTTTCGCCAATTTCTACAATTTTTTATGAAAGATATGCTGATGAAAAAGAAATTTTTGCTATCTTAGAAGCACAAAAAAATCAAATTCAATGTGTAGTTTCATCGGGTTGGATTGAAAATAGTATTCCATTCGGGACCACTCAATCGCCACAGCTATGGGATTATGCAGACGGAGTTGATACCATGAATTTTTTAACCAACTTATAAAATAATTGTTATGAACGAATTAATGCAAATGGTGGAACAGTTCACCAAAAAAAACTTGAATGATGCCAACGAATCCACTGTAACTGAAGTGGCAAAAGAAACAGGCAATTCGCTATTGGAAGGACTCAAGGGAGGAAATATAACCGATTTGTTGAACTTGGGCGATAGCTCCGATACAAACGCTTTGGCTTCTAACCCGATGATTGGTAGTATTATTGAAAATCTGAGTGGTAACCTGACCAAAAAAGTTGGTTTGGACAGTACAACGTCTAACCAATTTGCCGGTTCCGTTATTCCGCAATTAATCAGTACTGTTATCGCGGGAGTGAAAGACGGAAAATTTAACCTTTCGGACTTGATGAGCATGGCAGGTGCTGCCGGACTTGACCAAAATGGCGACGGAAAACTGGATTTGAAAGATGCTATGGAAGCTGTAACCAACGGAAAATTAGGCGATATGCTTGGCGGATTTTTAAAAAAATAAACTATCTTTTAATATAACGAACAAAAGCATCTGCGGGGTTTTCCAAACTTCACAGGTGCTTTTTTGTTATATATAAACCTTCCAGGTTTGCAATAGTTTACGTTATATAAGAAATATGTGGAAGAATTTACTCGATTTATTCATTCCAAATCATTGTGCAGGCTGTAATGAAACATTGTTACAAGGCGAACATATTTTGTGTATGCAATGTTATCATTCGCTAGACTTTATTCCGGCTGGTAAAAATGGAAAACACGAAATACTAATTCAACAGCTTTTTGGAAAAGTGGTGATCAAAGAAGCACGCGGACTTTTGTATTACGACAAAGACAACGGAATTACCCAAAATATGATAAAAAAACTCAAG
>DATGOD010000134.1:0-5622 GCA_035306305.1 Flavobacterium sp. | reverse complement strand
TTAATATGGTATAATTTTCCTTGTCTTTCTTCGTAGATAACTTCTTCGTCAGAAAGTGTGGTTTTTGCTTCCGGATCCCAATTCACCATTCTGTATCCGCGATAAATCAAACCTTTGTTGTATAAATCGACAAAACATTTGATTACCGATTCAGAAAGATCAGCATCCATGGTAAATTTGGTGCGTTCCCAATCACAAGAAGCACCAAGTTTTTTGAGTTGCTCCAAAATGGTGCCGCCATATTTATCCGTCCATTCCCAGGCGTGTTTAAGGAAAACTTCTCGTGTAAGTGTAGATTTGTCTATGCCTTCAGCTTTTAATTTTGCCACAACTTTAGCTTCGGTAGCGATAGAGGCGTGATCTGTGCCCGGAACCCAGCAAGCGTTAAAACCGTTTAGCCTTGCTTTTCTGATTAATACATCTTGAATGGTGTTGTTCAGCATGTGCCCCATGTGCAACACACCTGTTACATTTGGTGGTGGAATAACGATAGTATATGATTTACGTTCGTCTGGAGTTGAACGAAAATAATTGTTTTCTAACCAGTAGTCGTACCATTTTTTTTCTGCATTTTTAGCATCAAACTGAGCCGGAATGATCATAGAATTTATTTTATCTTAGTTAAGCCACAAAGCTAATAAAAATTAATTTTTTGAGAGCAATAAAGTTCTGGCATAAAAATTGTTTGGAATAAAAAAAGATTTTTTTAACAATGTTTAAACATTAAAAAGGCTAAATTAGCCGACATAAACTGAATTATTAATTATAAATACTATTTAAAAAAATGAAAAAGTTTTTAGGAGTAATTGCGTTATTTTTCGTGAGTGTAGTTTCTTTCGCTCAATCAGGTGCAAAAATTGAATTCGAAGCAGAGAACAATACCATTGATTATGGCGTAGTTACAAAAGGAGAGGATGATGGAATCCGTACTTTCGTGTTCAAAAACACAGGAGATGAACCATTGGTGGTAACAAGTGTAAAATCTTCATGTGGATGTACAGTACCTAAAAAACCAGAAGCACCAGTTTTGCCAGGAGAAAATGGTGAGATTCAGGTAAAATACAATATGAGACCTGGAAAAATAAACAAAGCGATTACCGTAGAATCTAACGCAGTAAACGTAACAAACGGAAGAACAATCATCAGAATTAAAGGTGAGGTTGTTCAAAGTAAAAGCTAATCTATTGCAGAGATAAATTGCATAAAAAGGTTGTCAATATTGGCAGCCTTTTTTGTTGTACAAACAATAGTAAAATACAACGTAATTTTGTTATATTTGTCGAACTTTTTATAGATAATAATATAATTGAATATGTCTAAATCTAAAATTATTTACACGTTTACGGACGAAGCACCAATGTTGGCAACACATTCTTTTTTGCCAGTAGTTAAAGCTTATGCATCAACCGCAGGTATTGATGTAGAATTAAAAGATATTTCTTTGGCAGGAAGAATTTTGGCAAACTTTCCGGAGTTTTTAAAGCCAGAACAAAAAGTAGAAGATGCCTTGGCAGAATTGGGTGATATGACTAAATATGCTGATACCAATATCATTAAATTGCCTAATATTTCAGCTTCAATTCCTCAGCTCAATGAAGCTATCGAAGAGTTGCAAGCACAAGGTTATGCCGTACCAAGCTATCCTGCAGAAGCAAATACAGATGAAGAAAAGGATATTAAAAATCGATATGCAAAAATATTAGGTTCGGCTGTGAACCCAGTTTTGCGTGAAGGAAACTCTGACCGTAGAGCGCCAAAAGCAGTGAAAAATTACGCTCAAAAACATCCACACAGAATGGGGGCGTGGTCAGCCGATTCCAAAACAAAAGTAGCAACCATGCAAGATGGAGATTTTTACGGTTCCGAAAAATCAGTTACAGTGTCTGAAGCAACACAATTCAAAATTGAATTTGTAGCTAAAGATGGTTCGGTGAAAGAACTGAAATCTTTGTCTCATTTGTTGGCAGGCGAAGTTATCGATTCGTCTGTGATGAGTTTAAGCAAACTAAAAACTTTTATTGCAGCAGTTAAAAAAGAAGCTAAAGAAAGCGGAACTTTGTTTTCTGCACACCTCAAAGCTACGATGATGAAAGTGTCTGATCCGATTATTTTTGGTGCCATCGTAGAAGTATATTTTAAAGAAGTCTTTGAAAAATATGCAGCAACTTTGACAGCATTAAACTTCAAACCAAATAACGGTTTGGGCGAATTATATGCTAAAATCAAAGGACACGCACAGGAAGCTGAAATCAAAGCAGCGATAGAGCAAGCAATCCAAGACGGCCCTGCCATTGCAATGGTTAATTCAGATGAAGGAATTACCAACTTGCACGTTCCGTCAGATGTGATTGTGGATGCGTCAATGCCAGCTATGATTCGTACTTCTGGACAAATGTGGAACAAAGAAGGTAAACAACAAGACACCATTGCTATCATCCCAGACAGAAGTTATTCAGGCGTTTATGCTGCTGTGATTGAAGATTGTAAAGCCAATGGAGCTTATGACCCAGCAACAATGGGAACAGTTCCGAATGTTGGTTTGATGGCTCAAAAAGCAGAAGAATATGGTTCGCATGACAAAACTTTCCAAGCAGAAGCAGATGGAACGATTCGTGTGGTGGATGCAAACGAAAACATATTTTTTGAACAAAATGTAGAGCAAGGAGATATTTTCAGAATGTGTCAAGCCAAAGATGAACCGATTAAAGATTGGGTAAAATTGGCTGTAACACGTGCTAGATTATCCGGTATGCCTGCAGTATTTTGGTTAGATAGTAACAGAGCACACGACCGCGAATTGATTAAAAAAGTAGAATTATATCTAAAAGACCACGATACCAACGGTTTGGATATTCGTATTTTATCGCCGGTTGAAGCTACGAAGTTTACCGTTGAAAGAATCAGAAAAGGAGAAGATACCATTTCTGTAACCGGAAATGTATTAAGAGATTATCTAACCGATTTGTTCCCTATCTTAGAAGTAGGCACATCAGCGAAAATGCTTTCGATAGTACCTTTGATGAACGGAGGCGGATTGTTTGAAACCGGAGCGGGTGGTTCTGCACCAAAACACATCGAACAATTCTTGAAAGAAGGCTATTTACGTTGGGATTCTCTGGGTGAATTTATGGCATTGCAAGCGTCATTAGAGCATTTGGCACAGACACAAAATAATCCTAAAGCACAAGTATTGGCAGACGCTTTGGATGAAGCGAATGCGAAATTCTTGGAAGAAGATAAATCGCCGGCTCGTCAATTAGGTTCGATAGACAACAGAGGTTCTCATTTTTATTTGAGCTTCTATTGGGCGGAAGCCTTGGCTAATCAAACCAAAGATGCCGAATTGGCAGAAAAGTTTAAAAAAGTATATGATGCAATGAAAACCAGCGAAACGGTTATCAATGAAGAATTGATTAGTGTTCAAGGTAAAGCTCAGGACATCGGTGGTTATTACCACCCGAATGCTGAGAAAACTTATGCAGCGATGCGACCTTCTCAGACTTTGAACGAGATTATTGATAGTTTATAAATATAGCTTTAGATAATTAAGACAGCGTTAATTTTTGTTAACGCTGTTTTTTGTACATTGCGTAAAACAATAATTATGAAAGCAATAATCTTAATAATTGGATTAGTGTTAAGTGTAGATTCGTATGCCCAAACACAGGTGGATATCAAAGATAAAAACTGGTATCTCGTAAAATTGAAAATTGAAAACCAAGAATATCTTCGTCCGATTAATGGAGAGGCAAATTCAAAGACAACTAACTTTTATTGCGAAGAAGATAGTTGGTGTTGGATACTTTTTTGTTATGGGTATCAACTGGCAGATGCTGATTTGAATGAAGAAGAACAAATATTGTTAGTTAGAGGACTTGCAACATTAACTATTGAGCAAGATTGTGACTTGGAAGAAAATAATGATTTTGACCATTTGAATTATTATTTTTGGTCAAACAGAGAAGATGACAGAGATTGGTATATAAATCCATTGCAATTTGACTATGAAATTAACGGTGAAGGCAATAATATAGAGCTTGTATTTACCAATGAGTCTGGAGATAAAGCTTATTATAACGACGCTTCTGTATCAACAAGTGTTTTTGAGGAAATGAATATAAAAATCTACCCCAACCCTGTACAATCTGTCATAAATATCGAACTGCCTACATCGGAATACCAACATATACTTTTCAATCTATATGATATTACGGGTAAAAAACTCAAAACCTTTACTGAGCAATGGCAGGAAAATATTAGCTTGGATATAGAAGAAATCCCTGTCGGGAATTATTTGCTGGAGATGAATATGCCCGAAAATATTGGTAGAGGATATGTGGTTAAATTGATTAAAGAATAAAGAAGTAAGACAAACACAATTTGTTCTCTCAAAATTTTCTTTGAATTTATGTACCAAACATCTTTTTCATAAAAATAGTCGGGATATTTCCGGCTATTTTTTATCTTTATACTCAATTTAAAAACATGAAAAAGAAACCCTATTCTTGGATAGTCGTGCTGATTTTGTTGCTAACAGTAGCCGCAGGGTGGATATATTATTCGCAACAGAAAGAACATCTATCAGTAGATGAAGCAGAAAAAGTAAAGCAAATGTTGATGACAAGTTCTCAACATATCAATTCTGGCATGGAATCTGTACAACAAATCCGAGTGCTTGAAAAAACACCTACATCAATTAAAAATAAATAAGATGAAACAACTAACAAAAATATTCGTACTGTTGCTGGCGTTTTCTGCCAACACACTTTTCGCTCAAACAGAGTTTGCTGATTTTGAGAAAAACGCACAAGTAGAGGTCATTTCTGTAAACAAAAAAATGTTTCAGATGATGGCAAATGTAAAGTCTGACCCGGCAGACCAAGAAACCCAAGCCTATAATCAACTGATAAAAAAACTAGATTTACTCAAATCATACGACACGAACGATGCGACTGTTGCCGGACAATTACAATCGGCGGCACAAAATTATGTAACAAACAACAATTTGACCGAGCTAATGAAAGTGTCAGAAAGCGGTGTCAATGCCACTTATTATGTCAATCAATCGGCGACGCGAACCAATATCAACGAGTTGTTGATGGTGTCGAAACAATCCGGAAAAAATACAATTATGCTGATAAAAGGTAATTTTAGCCTTGATGAATTGTCAGCATTGACCAAAAAAATGAACATTTCAGCAATTCCAACCAAATAAACATGCAAACAGAAAATATTATTTTAGCCAACGGTTGCTTTTGGTGTACCGAAGCCATCTTCAGCCGACTCGACGGTGTTTTGTCCGTTTTACCAGGTTATATCGGGGGAGATGTGGATAATCCGACTTATGAACAAGTGTGTACCGGAACAACCAATCACGCCGAGGCGTTAAACGTAACCTTTAATCCTGATGAAATATCCCTGCAAGAAATCTTTGCTGTATTCTTTACAACCCACGACCCAACCTCTTTGAATAGACAAGGAGAGGACATCGGTACGCAATATCGCAGCGAGATTTTCTATTTGAATGACCATCAAAAACAAATAGCCGAGGAGGTCTTGAGTGGATTAGAAAAGGGACAATTCTTCGTTAATCCGATTGTAACCAAAATAACCAAAGCGACT
>DATGOD010000133.1:0-10420 GCA_035306305.1 Flavobacterium sp. | reverse complement strand
CTTCATCTCCTTCGTAACCATAATAGGTACCATACAACAATTCACTACCGTCACTTGAAACTATATGATGAAAAGCATCTGTATTGGTCATTCCATTGTACTTTTCTGGTTGATATCCATCTTCAGTGGCATAACCTTGCGTTTCTTCTGTTGTATCAAACAAATAAACTTGTTCTTGATCATCTACCACAAAATTGCTTACGTGTGTAGGTAAACTCCAGTAATGCGTACCTTCTTCGCCAAACTTGGTAATTACCACATCTGAATCGTCAACTTCCATATAAGGATTCTCATGTAAAGGAAACGTATTATTCTCATGCAGTATATAAAAATTACTCCCAGATGTACGCAGTACTTTTAGTACCGAGGGCGAGGTATAACCATCTTTCATATAAGTTCCCCAATCGCGTGTACCGTCAAAGTTAAACACATTGACAAACGCCCGAAACAAATCACTGGAGCCATCTTGGTAGGGATTTTCTATCAGAGCACCATCGGTACTGAAAAAAGTTGGGTCAACTTCGTGCGGAAATTGCTTCACAACCTGCCCATACACCACCAATTTGTTTTGGGTAACTGCGATTTCTCTAATCATTGTTTGATGATGAGAGAAAAAAGTCCGCCAAACCAGCTCGCCATCGCCATTTAGCTTTACTAGTATAGGCGTAAAATAATTTTCATCGCTGAGATAATCCTCGGGGTTGGAAGTGGACTGAAAAGGCGCATCAGGTATCACCTTTGTATTGGCAATAGCCGCCGTATAATACACATTGCCATTACGGTCCACAGCAATTGCCTTTCTTTGGTAACCTCCAATATAATGTGATTCGGCATAAGTACACCAAACCAGTTCGCCTTGGGCATCAAACTTGGCTACAAAACCGTTACTCCCATTTGTTTGATTCGCCAAATTCCAATCAAAATCACTTTTATAAACCCCAGCAGTTGCAAAGCCTTCAGATGCCGTAGTATATCCCATAACATATACATTTCCTTGCTCGTCAAAATCTATATTCATTATAGAAGTATTTGAATCACTACCAATACTTGCCCACACCTGAGGCTCCGTATTAGGCAAATCACTTACTCTAACCTGATTAGAGGTAGAGCTACACTCAAACAAACGAGCATCGTCTGTCATAAAGCTATTTCCGTATCCTGCCCCCGAGTGAGAATAATCTGTTTTCACACCCCAATGCTTGTGGTAAGCCGGTTGGGCAAACCCATAAAAACAACTGAGTAAAAGGAGGACAGATAATATATTTTTTTGCATAACTATAGAATTTAAAAAAAGCTGTCCGAAAAGAAATCACTCAAATCGGACAGCTTAGCATAATATTAATCATTAAAGGAAAACCAATAAATACTCCCTACCTTTACATAATCCACAGTATATGGTGGGTTACCTGGTAAAGAATTAAATACTCCGGTGTAAGAACCTGTATCTTCATAATACCCTGATGCATTGTAATCTGCCGACATTCCTTCAGTTCCCGCATTATCTAACCAAAAACGCATACTCATAAACTGATAACGGTCTACTATTGCATTAGGAGGTTCATTTCCTGCTGGCGGTAAAGGTAAGCTCATAGCAGGATTTGAAAAATACACGTTTCCACTAAACGGAAATACATCTAAAAACGGAAATTGAAAATTCCCCATAAGTCCATCGGTAATAGTAAACGAATCCATAGGGTCTATCACAAAGTAATTAGGGTTCAAAGATACATCAAAGTGACATTCCCCTCCTGGACCTACTAACATCATATGTAATATCCTTGCTCTAGCCTGTGAACAATAATTCTCAATAAAAAGCGTAGTTGCCTGTGCTGAAAAAGTTCCTAAAAGAACAGCTAAGGTT
This sequence comes from Flavobacterium sp., assembly GCA_035306305.1. Lineage (GTDB taxonomy): Bacteria > Bacteroidota > Bacteroidia > Flavobacteriales > Flavobacteriaceae > Flavobacterium. The sequence goes on along the minus strand of DATGOD010000133.1, from coordinate 8,559 downwards.
AAAATTAATTTTTTCATGGCTGTCTGTTTTTAACTAATTCAATAAATTTTTTAAATCCTAAATAAGCGGTTTGCTCTTCGGTAGTTTTAAAGATAGGGTCAACGGTAGTGTCTTCCGGCATACCGTGTACGTCTATCAATTTTTGTGCAACCGGATAAAGTAACATCGCTTTTTCACTTTCCGTATAGTTCTTCCCTGAGCGGGCAATTTCCTGCAATCGTTCCCTGAATTGGGTAACTTCTATGGTTCACTGTCCTTTTTAGCTTGAGCCTGTTTTTGGGCAGTAACCTGTTCCTGTGTTTGGATAATTTCTGTTTCTTCTTGGCAAGCTGTAAAAGCAAACATTGCCATACAAAGTCATTTTTTGTACCATATTAAGCTAATTTTAATTAAACATTTCCGCTAATATAAACAATAACAACATATTACACAAATTTAATTTCAAAAAACACCTAAACAGACGTAAAAAAGTTTGTATTTTTCACTGTTTTTAATCCCCAAATTTTCTGACTGCTTTTACTTTATAATTCGTAATTTTGCCAAGATTCTTTATTAATTATGGAAGAAATAAACAAAGCGGTTCACGAGGCATTGTCGATAATCGAAAAAGGCGGCATCATCCTATATCCGACCGATACGGTTTGGGGGTTGGGTTGCGATGCAACTAATGCAGATGCAGTCAAACGAATTTACGACCTCAAACGCCGCGAAGAACAAAAAAGCATGATTGTGCTGGTTAATGGCGACCGAATGTTGTACAATACTTTTAATCATATTCCGGAAGTAGCTTTTGATATTTGGGACAACACTGACAAACCTACTACGCTTATTTTGGACGATCCGAGAAACATCGCCAAAAACTTGGTTGCTCCAGACAATTCGTTGGGCGTTCGTATGGTCAAAAAACCATTTGTTTACAAATTGCTTGAACGAATGAAAAAACCTTTGGTTTCGACTTCTGCCAATATTTCGGGCTTTCCTACACCGAGCAGCTTTGCCGAAATCGATTACAGAATCATCTCTGGAGTAGATTATGTCGTGCCACTCGAGCAGGACCAAAAATGCAACAAACCATCAACAATCATCAAACTGCAAAACGATTTGCAAGTCAAAATTATCAGAAAATAACTATTACAATGCCAAAAAATTATTCCGAAGCTTTACATTTACCTATATTCAAAATTATTACTCAAGCTGCTGAAGAATTGGGCGTTTCTGCCTATGTAATCGGTGGTTTTGTTCGGGATTTTCTACTGAAACGCGACACAAAAAAAGACATTGATATTGTAGCTGTTGGTAGTGGAATCGATTTGGCGTTGAAAGTTTCTGAACTGATTCCGCATCAACCTAAAGTTCAAGTTTTTAAAAATTACGGCACAGCAATGCTTCGCTACGATGACATGGATATTGAATTTGTTGGTGCACGAAAAGAATCGTACCAAACCGATAGCCGAAAACCGATTGTAGAAAACGGTACATTGGAAGACGACCAAAATCGTCGAGATTTTACAATTAACGCCCTGGCTTTGTCACTCAATCTGTCGAATTATGGCGATTTGTTAGACCCGTTCAACGGTGTGGAAGATTTGAAAAACAAAACTATTCGTACACCGCTCGATGCAGACATTACCTATTCTGACGACCCGTTGCGAATGATGCGTGCCATTCGTTTTGCTACGCAACTGAATTTTGAAATCGAACTCAAATCTTTACAATCTATTACCAAAAACGCCAATCGACTCGAGATAATTTCTGGAGAACGAATTGTCGATGAATTGAACAAAATTCTGTTGACGCCAAAACCTTCTATCGGATTTTTGTTGTTGTACGAAACCGGTTTGCTCGATTTGATTTTGCCTGAATTAACCGCCTTAAATCAAGTTGAAGAAATTGAAGGACACACGCATAAAAACAATTTTTATCACACGTTGGAAGTTGTAGATAATATTTGCCCGAACACCGATGATTTATGGCTTCGCTGGGCAGCACTACTACACGATATCGGCAAAGCTCCAACCAAAAGATTCAACAAAAAAAATGGATGGACTTTTCATGGACACGAATTTTTGGGTGGCAAAATGGTCAAACGAATTTTTCAACGATTGCACATGCCGTTAAATCACAAAATGCGTTTTGTCCAAAAAATGGTTACGATGAGCTCGCGCCCGATTGTGATTGCCGAAGATAAAGTTACGGATTCTGCCGTACGCCGACTGGTTTTTGACGCCGGCGATGATGTAGAAAATCTTTTGACGCTTTGCGAAGCAGATATTACTACAAAAAATCCGAAGAAATTTAAAAAGTATCACAACAATTTTAAAATCGTTCGCCAAAAGATTGTAGAGGTAGAAGAACGCGATCATATTCGCAATTTTCAGCCGCCAATTTCCGGTGAAGAGATTATGGAAATTTTCGACCTGCGTCCTTCACGAGAAATCGGTTTGATTAAAGACGCCATAAAAGAAGCTATTCTGGAAGGAGACATTCCGAATGAATACGAAGCTGCTTATCATTTTATGATGCAAAAAGCTGACCAACTCGGTCTCAAAGTTGTAAATCCTAAATTATAGAAAATGGAAAATAAATCATTCATCCGCTGGGCAAAAATTTCACTTATTTTAGTGTATTTGGTAATTATTGCTGGAGCCACCGTGCGCATGACCGGTTCAGGAATGGGTTGCCCGGATTGGCCAAAATGTTTTGGTTATTACATTCCGCCCACTGATGAGCAAGAATTACTTTGGCATCCAAACCATAATTACGAACAAGGTCAAGTGATTATCAAAGATGAAAAATTGTGGGTCGCCAATGATGATTTTACCTCAACCGACGTTTACCAAGAAGCCCATTGGGAGGCTTATACCAAACACGATTATGCCGTTTTTAATCCTTACCACACTTGGGTTGAATATATTAATCGATTGTGTACCGTTCTATTTGGTCTAGCTTCTGTTATTATGTTTGCTTATTCTTTTCGTTACTGGAAAACAAAGAAGCAAGTAATTTTATGGTCAATGATTGCATTATTTCTTTTAGGTTTAAATGCTTGGCTCGGTGCCAAAGTAGTACTTTCGGTACTGAACCCTGTGAGGATTACCACACATATGATTGCTGCTCTTTTGAATGTTGCTGCATTAATATATTTAGTTCGCCTAGCAAAAACCAAAAAGAAATACAATAATAAATACGACAAATCTTTTTATTTGTTTGCTTGGGCATCGTTGTTTTTCACTTTGATTCAGATTGGATTGGGCACACAAGTGCGGCAATTTATCGATGAACAAACCAACAGCGGAATAACCGATGTAATGATTTGGCTCGAAAATCCAAATGTTGCTTTTTACATCCACAGAACATTTTCGTTTGTGATATTCTTCATCAATCTTTATCTTTTCTTGAGAAACAAACGATTGAGCTTAGGAAATTCAAAAATCAATTGGATTATGCTGTTGTTGCTTATCGAAATTTTGACCGGAATAATGATGTATTACATTCACTTTCCGTTTGGTACACAAGCCGCTCATTTGGTATTGGCAACAATTATGTTTGGCTTGCAATTTAGTATCGTGTTGGAATCGAGAAGGAAAATATAAATTTAAAATCCAAAAAATCAAAGCACAGAACTTTTACGTTTTGTGCTTTGTTTAAATCAAAATATCACTTTCCAAGTCCGATTTTTCTATCTCGAACGAAAAACCTAAGCGTTCCACCACTTCAATCACCAATTTTTTGTACCAATTTTCAGATTTGGGATGAATGTACAAACGCTCAATCATCTGGTTGATGTCGATGGCTACTTTCACACCTTCGTTTACCTGCAAATCTAGATGCGAAACATCGGTAATCACACGGATTTCGTTTTCGTACTGAAAACTTTTACGTTTGAACAAAAACGGAAAAAAATCATCGTCAAACGGAATGTGTTCTTTTTTGTAGTCGATATAATTCACTTCGCCAATAAACTGTGCAGCTTTGTGTTCAATCAACGATTTTTTCAAATGTCCGATAGTCGATTGAATTGCCAAACCTTCATTGTTCTTGGTAAAAACCTGCCACATGGCATAACTTTCGTACGAATTGGCATGCCAACTGCTGATGACAATATTTTTACGTTTGGATTTGTACGCATCTAAATATTCGGGATTATCTGCCAAAAGCTTTTTGATTTCCTCGTAAGTCGGTTCACTAAAAGTGCCTTCAAATTTGTCTTCAAACTTGTCCGATCGTGCCATAAACATCTGCTTAGATAGCAACAAATCTAAGAATTTGGAAAGATCCAGATATTTCCAAATCACGGTGTCATCAGCCGGAATATGTAGTTTTTTGTTTTCTTGGAACATAGGGAGGTTTTAAGTTTAAAGGTTGATAAAGTTGTATGTTTTAGCTTTTCTGTTCTGTGTGAATTTTATTTTTTGCGACTCTGAACCAAGTTCAGAGTGACAGCTGTGGTCATGCTGAACTTGTTTCAGCATCGCATTATATAATTCATAAAATTGGATAACCTCATAATATTGATAATGTTTCCAGATTAGGATTTATTGTTTTAACGAGATTAATTTTCCAATCTTTTTTCCAGTTCTTCAATTGTTTTTCTCTTGAAATAGCCTGTTTTATATCGTTGTATGATTCATAATAAATTAAATCAGTTACATTATATTTTGATGTAAAAACAGAACCTTTATGGTCGTTGTGCTGAGAAACTCTTACATTCAAATCATTGGTTACACCAATGTAAAACGTTGTGCGATATTTGTTTGTTAATATGTAAACATAATATTGTTTCATTATTAGTTCTCTTTTGCGACTCTGAACCAAGTTCAGAGTGACAGCTGTGGTCATGCTGAACTTGTTTCAGCATCTCATCGTATTATTTTTTGCATCTTAAATTCCTTATTTTATATGTAACAATCGAATTGCCAAATCAATATCATCTGCGGTGCCGGTGTGTTTGTTGGGTTCATCAGATAATTTTACCACACCGGTCCAATTGGCATTTTCGGGTTTGGCTTCGGTCATTTTTAAAACAATATTCATCGGTTGTAAGCCTACGTCATTGGTAAAATTAGTGCCTATCCCAAAAGAATAACCTATTTTCCCTTCGCAATATTGAGCAATTCGTTGTACTTTTTCATAATCCAATCCGTCCGAAAAGATGATAGTTTTAGTCAGCGGATTTATTCCCAACTTCTGGTAATGAGCAATAGTTTTATCTACAAATTCTAATGGATTTCCGCTATCGTGTCGCACGCCATCAAACAACTTTGCCAGTTTTTTATCAAACTGTTCAAAAAACACTTCTGTTGTGTAAGTGTCGGTCAAAGCAATTCCTAAATCACCGCGATAAACTTGCGTCCAATGCTCCAATCCCATAATATTCGACATTTTGTAACCGTACTTTGCTGCGTGATACATAAACCATTCGTGAGCATGCGTACCAATAGGTTTGGTTTGGTATTTCATCGCCAAATGCACATTGCTGGTTCCGACAAAACATTGAGAAGGATGCGTTTTTAATGTTTTCACCACCAAATCGTGTACTTTATATGAATGCCGACGACGTGTGCCAAACTCGGCAACTTTCACCCCAAGTTTGCCATATTTTTCTGCTTTTTCTGCCACAATATCAACAACATTTTCATCAGATAATCTTTCTAAATTATTTTCTTGATAATACAATTCGCAAATCAAGGACATGATAGGCACTTCCCACAAAATGGTTCGATACCAAAAACCTTCAATAGTAACTTGCAAATCTTCGCCTTGTTGCTCAACCGTTACTTCTGATGGGTCATAACGATAACCTTGCAAAAAATCCAGATAAGTGGGTGGTAAATAGGAACAGGTTTTCTCTAAAAAATATTTTTCATCGGTAGTGAGTTGCAACTGAGCCATGGCTGCAATTGCTTGTTTTAATTTTTCGGCAAAACCTTCCGGGAATTGATGTTTGCCCCGATTGATAAAAGCATATTTGGCTTTAGCATACGGGAACAAATTTACAACAGCATTTTGCATCGTAAACTTGTAAAAATCGTTGTCTAATATGGATGGTAATGTAATCATGTTTTCGTTTGAAATATTGTTATAAATATACAAATTATGTGATAACAAAAAAATCCGGAAATCTATGATACAGATATCCGGATTTTCATTTATTTATATTATTGATTAATAATATTTTTCACCAAAATTGAATGTTAGTGAAAATCTCAGTGTACTATCCAAAGGGTTGGCATTTCCGCCCATATCAAACAAATATGACACATCAATATTGATTACATTGTATTTGAATCCGGCACCAAGTGTAGCAAATCTACGAGCACCTTTGTCTTCTGCTTCATTGAAATATCCCAAACGGAAAGCAAACGAATCTTGGTACCAATACTCAGCTCCTAAAGCCCAAGTGAACTCTCTCAACTCTTCGCCAAAACCGTCTGGTGCATCACCAAAAGATTTGAAAAGACCTGATGTCCAACCAATATCATTATATTTTCTGTTATTAGCTGATATTTCATCTGATGTGATTAATCCATCACGATTTAAATCTTCCGGCACTTGTCTTGATGGTACCAATAGTTTGGTCAATTCGATATGTGTAGCAATTTTGTTGTGTTCGTCTAAAATGAAGTCAAATCCTCCTCCTAATCTTAAATTAGATGGTAAAAAATCTTCTTGACCTTCTGCATAAGAAATTTTTGGCCCTAAATTTTGTAGGTTGAATCCAGCACGAATTTTCCCATCAAAACCATCCAATTGCATTTCTTCAGACTCATAGAATCCGGCAATATCTACGGCAAAACTGTTGGCTGAAGATTCTTTTTCGTTGCTAGACACCAAATTAGAGCTGATATATCTTGCGGCTACTGCTCCTGAAAAATGGTCGCTGAGTTTCAAACCGTAAGAAACATCAATCGCAAACTCGTTGGGTTCTTCTGTCCCAATAAAGTCTCCAACTTCATTAGTTTTGTCAATTTCTCCCATCCCGAAATAACGTACGCTGGCTGCAACAGCACTACGGTCATTGAATTTATTAAAATAATTCAACTGAGCCAGTGAAATATCTGTTGCCAATTTTGCCATATACGGCGTATAACTGATTGAAAATCCTTGTTGTTGTTTAGAAAACACATATTTTGCCGGGTTATATTGCTGTGAGAAAGCATCAGGCGAACTCGCTGTACCAATATCTCCCATCCCTGCTGCACGTGCATCGGCACTAATCATCAAGAAAGGAACTCCGGTAGTAATTGCTCTGCTCATTCTTTGTTTATATTCTGAAACAGGCGTTTGAGCAAACGTTGCTTGTGCGGCAAAAGCTGTGATAGCCAATATGGTTAATTTTTTCATCTAATTCTAAATTGTTTGTTCGACAAATATACTATTTATTTTATGTTATAATATAACTAACTTTTCTAATTTTTCTGCTCGATGTCCCGTTAATGTTGATTTGACAGTTAATCGATAAATATAAACGCCTTTTCCGATTTTATCACCAAAATCATCACGCCCATCCCAAGTGATTTCTCTAGATAAATTTCCGTCCGAAACCACGGTTTGGTTAATCGTTTTTACAATTTTTCCGGTAACGGTAAATATCTGAACTTGTACCATTAACAATTCTGTTGGGCGATTGTGTTCAAACCAAAATTCGGTATAATCCACAAACGGATTTGGATAATTCAACACATTTTTCAGTGAAATTCCTTCTTCTTTTGCTACTAAGAATTGGATTTCTGCCGAAGCCGGATTGTTGTACACATCCCACGCTTTGAAGGTGAGTGTATGTAATCCGTTTTCGAGTTCGCTGAATGGATATTTGATAAATCCTTTTCTGAAATTGTCTGGTTCGGTTTCGTAATAATCGTTCAAAACAATAGGGTTATTTTCATCTCCATCCAAAATCGCTACCAAATCGTGCCCAATTCCTCCAGCGGTATTAATACCGTTATCATCTTCCAAATAGGCGATAAACAGTGGCGATTCGTTGGTTACTCCGCCCGAAACAAAATTCTCATCATTCATATATAACGCAACTTCTGGCGAAATATTGTCTTCGGCTGCATTTTCATTAATTCCTCCTATTTGAATTTCTTTATTATAGCCGGTATAATCATCTAAATTTTGTGATTGATTAACGGCGTAAAAACTTGCTTTTCCTGCACCAATATTGGTTTTAATATCTTTTGGCACTACAAATTCTACTTCAAATTTACCATTGGTTACTGTTGCATTTCCTCGGAAAACTGTTTCGCCCAAGGTTTTGAAATCCATCACATATAAACCGCCCCCGCTTTGTACATTATCATTTCCTAAGGTTTGTCTGTCGATTTCTTTATCGAAAATTTGTATTGCCAAATCTCCGTTGAAATTACTGACAAGCTGATTGCTTTCGTTGGTTACTTCGCCAGACAATTTGATTTTGTCTAATGCTCTCAAGCTTCCGTCAAAATCCTGTATTGGTGTTTCATTGATGTGCGTAAGCTCGACTTTGGGTTTTGGAATTGCCAATTTCACCGCCGGGTCGCCCAAGAAAAACACAATAGATTTTTCGTTTTGAGAAAA
>DATGOD010000132.1:0-28303 GCA_035306305.1 Flavobacterium sp. | reverse complement strand
AGACAAAAAATTTCTGTAATTTTATCGAAATTAACCATAAGAAATAGTTGTTTAAATATTTAACATTCAGACAATTAAATATACAACTATTTCTTTTTTTATACAATATATTTATCCTAAATAATAATCGAACTCAGGTTGATAGTATTTTTAGTAATGTCAATACCTATGATCTTAATCAATATAGGGAGGTGTTTTAATAATAAAATTAAAAAAATATTTTATCTTATAGCTATTTTATATACGTTCCTATTTATTGTATTTTCTATTATTAATTTGGATATGGAAGATTGGTTAATATTAATATTCATATTCATAGGTTTATTATTGATATGTATTTTAGCTATTGAGTTAGTGAAAAGTAGAAAATATTTGATATTGAACTATTTAAGTATTGTATATCTTTTATCATTTCTCCTTTATTGTTTTTTGTGATTTTTTGAAGTTGAAATAACACTTCAAAAACCAAGAACTCCTCCTACAGCTAGCGTGAGCGTCACGCTCGTGCCAAGAAAATATTTTTGTATATAACTCCCAAAGTTATATCCTTCTGTTCTAAATTTACATTTTAACACTCAAAAGCATCATACACCTATCACCTATCTAATCATAAAAATAAAACACAAAAAAAATATCAAATAAGTTGTCTATTAAAAATAAAACCTTACTTAAAGTATATTTTAATCAAACCATTGCTTAATTTTGCCATTCGAATTGAATATTAAAGATGAATTCACTTTCAACAGATAAGACCAAAAGATACGATACTGCCTATCTTCGGATTGCGCAGGAGTGGGGGCAGTTGTCTTATTGTCAGCGAAAAAAAGTCGGGGCAATAATCGTCAAAGACCGCATGATTATTTCCGACGGATACAACGGCACACCGTCAGGCTTCGAGAATTGCTGCGAAAACGACGAAGGCATCACCAAATGGTATGTGTTACACGCCGAAGCCAACGCCATCCTCAAAGTAGCCAAATCCACACAAAGCTGTGATAACGCCACTTTGTACATCACCATGTCGCCATGCAAAGAATGCAGCAAACTCATTCATCAAGCAGGAATTACGCGCGTGGTCTATATCTATAATTATAGAGATAACTCCGGATTAGAATTTCTAGAAAAAGCAGGTGTCGAAGTAGTACAATACCCTGATATTTAAATGAAAAAAAACAACTACTTATTGCCACTTTTTCTCGCCATAGCCTTGATAATTGGTTTGTGGCTGGGCAGTTTTTTGCAAAAGAAAATCAATCCGACCTATTCTTCAGACAATCCTTCCAGAGTCAAAATAAACCGCTTGATGGATTTGATTGAAACCGATTATGTGGACGATGTCGATACCGACGAGGTAGTCGATTTAGCGATCAATAACATACTCGGACAACTCGATCCACATTCTGTTTATATCAATCAAGATGAATTAGGAGAGGTAGAACAAAGCATGAAAGGCTCTTTTGTTGGTATCGGGATAACTTTCAATATCTTTAACGACACATTGGCAGTCATCAAAGCCTTGCCCGGAGGTCCGGCGAAAGAAGCCGGTATCGAAGCCGGAGATAGAATATTATATGCCGGCAAACAACAAATATTCGGCAATCAAATTTCGTCTGATTCAATTACCGAAGTTTTGCGTGGCGAAGAAAACTCGTTTATCAATTTAAAAGTTTTCAGAAAAAAAGATTCCACTACTTTCGATACCAAAGTTACCCGAAAAGCAATTCCTATCAAAAGCGTAGATGTCGCCATTGCCGTTCATGATTCTATCGGTTATATCAAAATCAATAGATTTTCTGAAACCACACATGCCGAATTTGTTGAGGGCTTAAACAAACTTACAAACATCAAATCGCTCGTAGTTGATTTGAGAGATAATGGCGGCGGATATATGGAACCCGCTATACAAATTGCAGATGAATTTTTGCCTTTAGGACAAAAAATTGTCAAAGTGATAAACAAAAAAGGCAAAGAATCGCAACATATCGCCACCGAAGGAGGTCTGTTTGAGCAAGGGAAATTGTTTGTATTAATTAATGAAAACACAGCGTCTTCGAGCGAAATTATTGCTGGAGCAATTCAAGACAACGACCGTGGAACCATTATCGGCAGACGCTCTTACGGAAAAGGATTGGTACAAAGAGAAATTTATTTAGGAGATGGCTCGGCAGTGCGATTAACCACCGCCAGATATTACACGCCTTCCGGACGTTCTATCCAAAAACCATATCAAGAAAAAGACGATTATCAAGGAGAAATTGCACATCGGTTTCAGACCGGAGAATTGTATGAAAAAGACAGTATTCATCTGGCAGATAGCTTACAGTTTAGAACATTAAAAGGACGCATTGTTTACGGAGGAGGAGGAATTGTTCCGGATGTTTTTGTTCCGGTCAAGGACAAACACGGCGAAGATGCTATCCAACTGTTAATGAAAACAGCAATGATTAGTCATTTTGTTTTTCAGCAAATTGACACCGAAAGAAACCAATTAGAACAACTTTCTTCGCAAGAAATTGCCGACAGATTGCGTGAAAACCCAAAGTATTTTGCGGATTTGAAAGTATATCTCAAAGAAAATGGACTTACCTTTAACCTCGACAGGCACAAAGAAAATATACTATTTTATTTAACTGCCGAATATATCAATCAACTGAAAACTGCTGAAGATTATTACCAATGGATTTTGCAGCACGATTCGATGATGGAAAAAACTGTAGAATAAAAAAACACGGATAATCTTACATATCCGTGTTCTTAATTATTTACCGCCTTTCTGATTAATGCTCGTGATCATGCTCATGGCCAATAAAAATTTCAATAAATTGCTCATTTTGGTTACCGGCATCGTCCAAGACAAATATTCCTACGTGATAATGCGTTTCTTCTGCATTTTCCGGAATAGGAATCGTTTGGTTTACTTCATAAGTATTGCCATTGATTTCATAATCAGCTTCGTAATGAAATTCTACATGACCATCATCGTCCAAGCTCGAAACACTGTGCGTGTGTGTATGTCCGTCTGCAGCGCTGTGAATTTCTATTTTATAACTCGCCAAAGATTCGTTGTCGGTCAATAAAGCCTGAATGTTGATGCTGTCTCCCGGCTCATATTCCTGATGGTCGGTAGGTGTGATGATTTCTACGGTAGGTTTTTCCTGGTCCAAAGAACTGTTGTCATCATTATTACAAGCAATAAATGATAACGCTGTGATACTTAAAATTGCTATTTTTTTCATGTTGTTAATATTTTTAATTAAAAGGAATTTTTATGATTAATTGAATATTTCTGCCCAGTTCAGGGATTTCAACGGCTCGGTAAAAACTTGCGTGATTGTAATATTTTGTATCAAACAAATTATCTACCCGAAGCTGAACGTCTGGACGGAAATTTTTTAATTTTATTTGGGTTTTCAAAAATAACCCAAAAGTGGTGTAGCCCGAAGTAATTTCTTCGTTTCGAGCAATCTGTGTTTGGTCGTTTGTCCAACGGAAAGAGGCTTGTACCGTCGTATTCTTAAAAGATTTTAAGTCTTTGAAAGTATATTCTACCATGCCGTAAGCATTGATTGGCGGCGTAAACGGTAGCGGATAGTCCATTTTTCCATTGACAATTTGTCGGTTGTTGAGGTATTCAAAAGTGCCTTGAACCAACCAATTATTAAATTGCTTTTTGGCTACAAATTCAAAACCATAGAGCAAAGCTTTCGACTGGTCATATGTATAGATTTGCCCGGCATGTGGCAGTGGCGAAAATTTCCCGCTTGGTTTTAGATAGATATAGTTCTGGAAATAATACACATACGGATTCCAATCTATCGTCCAACCGTTTTTATCAAATGAAATACCTGTTTCGGCCGAAAAACCTTTTTCCGGATTCAGGTTCGGATTGCCTTTTTCGTGCCTGAACGCTCCGTGATGAACACCGTTGGCAGCCAATTCAATTGCAGTCGGTGTTCTGAAATTGGTCGAAAAAGTAGCTCTTGCCGACCAATCGTCGCTGAAACGATAACGTGTCCCTAAGGCAAAATTTTGCTGAAAGTAAGATTGGTCAATTGCTGTGCTTCGTTGTGCCAAATCAGCCGCGTTATCCAAACCTCTTTGCGTGAAATAATCAAACAGAATGTCATCAAAATAAGCTGAGATGTCCATCTGTGTATAATCCAAACGCCAACCACCATCAACTTGCCAGTTTTGAGTAATATCCCAATGATGTTGAGCAAACACACCGAAATTACTTCGGTCGTATTCCGGAAGTAAAAAGTTGTATCCACCCACACGATTCACTTGATAATTGTGTTGCAAACCAATTTCTGTTTCGTGATACAAACCTTGCTCTATAGCGACTTTACCTTGAATATCCGCAGTAGTTAATTGGAAATCGAGTTCCAAATCAGGATTATTCGCCGGTTTGGGTTGATTGCTGTAATGGGTGTGAAATTCGCTCCATTCTTGCCGATGATTGTGTTGTAAACCAACATTCAATGTCCAAGTGTAATTATCGTTTTTCCATTCAGATTGATTGACAATTTTGATATGATTTGCTTTTTGAAAAGGAAAATCAATATTTCTAAAATCGCCGTCTTGACGAGCATTATCTATAGAAGGAATACCGTGAGCTCCCGGAAAAAAACCAATTTTTGAACCAACAAAACTCAAACTAAGAATGTTTTTGAAATGGTCATTAAAAAATCCTCCTTGTAAATATGCTGACAGATCTTTCCCTGCGGTGTTTTTCAACCGGTTGTTATCTACCGGAATATTCGTGTTCAAGTATCGAATTTGATTAGTCGGAATTTTGAAATCAGCATAATCTTGTATAGAAAATTTTGCTTTCAAAAAGTGATTTTTCTTCTTGTAAGCCGAAGATGCTGCTAATCCAAAAGCTTCATTAACCGTTTGTCCGTGTAGAATTGCCGAGCCAGAAAAACCTTCTTTGGCAGGAATCGAATCATTCTTGATTTGAATTACGCCACCGATAGCATCTCCGCCATAAGCAATCGCGCCAACACCTTTGATGATTTCTACTTTTTCAGTTTGCAAAGCATCAATATCCAATCCATGATCGGCTCCCCATTGTTGCCCCTCTTGTTTGATGCCATTTTCGCTGACCGCCACACGATTGAGTCCTAATCCTCGAATAATAGGTTTGGAGCTTCCGGAACCAATATCCGACGATTGTACCCCCGCAACATTTTTCAATGACGAAGCCAAGCTTCCGGCATAATTATCAATGATATTCTGGTTATTGACAACCGTTTCGTTGTAGGTTTTTGCATGGGTTGCATGAATAACCATTTCTTCCAGTTCTTCGGAATCGGAAGGTAAAATAATGGTTAAAAAATCTGAGGTCGGAAGGGTAATTTCTTTTTGATAAATAAGCATTTGCTCTGAAGAAACAGTCAAATTAAAAGTTCCTTCTGGCAGATTGTCCAATAAAAAATTACCTTGTTCGTTTGTTTGCGTGCTGTGTTCGTTGATGCGAATAATAGCGTCTGGAAGTGGTTCGTTGAACTCATCTAAAATTTTCCCTTGAATACTATTTTGTGCATACACACATCCGCTCAACATACCTATCAAAATCCATAGATATTTGTGCATAATTGTATAGTTTAGATTAATAAAAAATAATTATTAACCTAAAATCGGTGGACCGCGAAGTGAAAAATAAAATGATGAAAGATGCTGATAATCATTAGTAGAAAAAGTATATTCTACTTTGTTAAAACGCCAAAATATAGGTTGAAAAACAGTTGGATTTGACACCAAATAAGGCGAAAAATGAAAATCGCAGACATAACATTTGTCGTGTTGATTGTCTTGTTGAGCAACGTGTTTCTGGTTTTCGAGATAATGACTATATACGTGAACTGCCTGAAAACTCATGGCAAACCACAGTGTGATAGCGACAAATACCGAAAACTTTTTGCTCAACGTTTGCATACTACAAAGATACATAAAAAATCGGAACTCGAATTAATCAAGTTCCGATCAATAATTACTGTCAAGTATTTTCTTTTTCCTAGCTATTATATTAGACAACGTTTTTTTGAAAAGTCACTTTTTTTTAAAAAATATTTTGTGATAGTAAACCAATAAAAACAAAAAGCCGGATGAATCCGACTTCTTGTTTTGTCATAGTATTAAAAATATTTTCTTTTTCCTAGCTGTTATATTAGACAACGTTTTTTTGAAAAGTCACATTTTTCGGCTATATTTTTTTTCGGTTTGTAGATGTTTTCATATCTTGAGCATGAATTAAAAGGAGATTTTTATGACAGATATCATCAAAACACTGAGCGAATGGGTTTGGAGCGATTATTTTATTTATTTGTGTTTACTTGCCGGATTGTATTTTTCGGTACGCATGGGATTTTTACAAATCACAGCAATCAAAGAAATGCTCAGATTGTTGTTTGGCAAAAAATCTTCAGATAGAGGAATATCTCCTTTTCAAGCGTTTGCATTAGCAATTAGTGGACGTGTAGGGACAGGAAACATCATCGGAGTAGCCACAGCAATTGCATTGGGCGGACCGGGAGCTATCTTTTGGATGTGGTTAATCGCATTTTTGGGAGCAGCATCGGCTTTTGCAGAATCCACTTTGGCACAAATTTATAAAGAAGAAAAAGATGGGCAATATCTTGGAGGTCCGGCATTCTACATCCAAAAAGGATTAGGGGTGAAGTGGTATGCCATGTTGTTTGCGATTACAACCTTAGTTAGTACTTGGTTGTTGTTGCCCGGAATACAGAGTAATAGTATATCAAATGCGATTACAAATGTGTCGGGCGTTGGATTTTATTCTTTTTTAGGATTTGAAGTCAATCTCATTGGCTTGTCTATTGTTTTTTTACTCATGCTGATTATTTTTGGCGGAGTAAAACGTTTGAGTAAAGTTGCCGAAATCATCGTGCCGTTTATGGCGGGAGCCTATATTTTGATGGCTTTAATCATTTGCGGCATCAATTATAAAGCAATTCCGGAGGTCTTCGGGTTAATTTTTTCTGCAGCATTTAACCAAGAAGCGATGTTTAGTGGTGTTTTTGGGATGGCAATTGCTTGGGGAGTAAAACGAGGTATTTATTCTAATGAAGCCGGGCAAGGAACAGCTCCGCATGCCGCCGCCGCCGCTGCCGTAAAACATCCGGCTCAGCAAGGATTGGTACAAGCATTTTCTGTTTATGTAGATACCATATTTGTTTGTACAGCAACTGCTTTGATGATATTGTTTACAGGACAATACAATGTGCGAAACCCGGAAATTACAACCAATCCACAAGTAAATGAGTATATTGTACAACACATCGATGGCTCATACGATTATACCGCTTTTACGCAGTTGGCCTTATCTCAACATTTTTCTTCATTCGGAGAAACCTTTGTAGCGATATCATTGTTTTTCTTTGCCTTTACCACCATTATGGCATATTATTATTATGCCGAAACAAACCTAAATTTTATCTTTGGTAAGCGAAATAACAAAGTCTATTTACGGATTTTGCAAATCGTATTTCTCGTTGCGGTGTATATGGGTACGGTGCACACAGCCGATTTGGCTTGGGCTATCGGAGATATTGGTGTAGGATTAATGGCTTGGGTCAATTTCATTGCTATTTTATTGCTGAGCAAAACTGTGTTTAAAGTTTGGAAAGATTATCAAAGACAAAAAAAAGAAGGTCACGAAGACCCTATTTTTGTGGCGAAAAACCTTGGTATTAAAAATGCTGATACATGGAAAGAAATCAACGAACGCCTCCGTTCCGAAGATGATTTAGCAAAAGCAAGAAATCAAACCAAGTGATTGTTTACCAGATATTCAGCAATTTGAACCGTGTTGGTGGCAGCCCCTTTTCTGAGGTTGTCGGCAACAATCCAAAGGTTTAATGAATTTTTAGCTGTTTCATCTCTGCGGATTCGCCCTACAAACACCTCGTCTTTTCCTTGAGCATAAATCGGCATCGGATAAGTGTTGGTGTCTGGATTATCTTTGAGCATCACTCCCGGTGTTTCATTCAGCATTCGTTTAAGTTCGGTAAGGTCAAAATCTTTTTCAAAACTGATATTTACCGATTCGCTGTGTCCGCCAACAACCGGTATGCGAACAGCCGTTGCCGTAAGCAAAATACTGTCGTCGCCGAGTATTTTCTTGGTTTCGTTGGTCAGTTTCATTTCTTCTTTGGTGTATCCGTTTTCCAGAAAAACATCGCAATGTGGAATGGCATTTTGAAAAATAGGGTAGTGATAAGCCATTTCGCCTTGCACACCCGCCATTTCATTTTCCAATTGACGAACCGCTTTCACGCCCGTTCCGGTAATGGATTGATAAGTAGAAACGACCACTCTGCGAATCGTATAAGCACGATGCAAAGGTTGAAGAACCATAACGAGCTGCGAAGTAGAACAGTTGGGATTAGCGATGATTTTATCTTCTTTGGTCAATGTATTTCCGTTGATTTCGGGAACAATCAATTTGATTTCTGGGTGCATACGCCATGCCGAAGAATTATCGATAACCACCGTGCCTTTTTCGGCAAATTTCGGTGCCCATTCCAACGAAGTTTCTCCGCCGGCAGAAAACAAAGCGATGTCCGGTTGTTGATTAACGGCTTCTTCCAAACCGATAACAGCGTAGGTTTTTCCTTTGAATTTAATCGTTTTTCCAACAGATTTTTCCGAAGCAACCGGCAACAATTCTGTAACCGGAAAATTTCTTTCTGCTAAAACTTCTAACATAACTTTGCCAACCATACCGGTTACGCCAACTATTGCTATTTTCATTTTTCTGATTATTTTAGTAAGGCAAATTTAAGAAAAATTAGGTTTATAATATACGAAAATCTCTAACCTGTATTTGCCAATTGTTTTGGTCTTGCCAACTATTTTCGGTTATAGAATAAACGACTTCCATTCGCTGTTGATTGTTGATTTGGTTCAACCGATGTCCTTCGCCAAAAGCAATCGCATCAAAAACCGAAGAATCTTCTTGTTTCAGATACATTTTCAAATGTTCGTTGTCTTTTCCGATTGCTTTGGCAAATCCGCCAACATCAAAAACCTTTTTACTTAAAAATACCGGCGTCATATTTCCGGGGCCATGTGGTTCAAATTGTTTTAAAATCCGCAGATTTTTAGGCGTCAAATTATTCAACTCAATTTCTGCATCAATAACAATTTCTTCATTCCGACGCTCTTTGGGTAAAGTTTGCTCGACAACTTCATTGAATTTTCGTTTAAAATTGTCATATTCACTTTTCAGCAAAGTCAGCCCCGCAGCGTATTTATGTCCGCCAAATTGCAAAATATGTTCCGAACAAGCCTGCAAAGCTTCATAAACATCAAAACCTTTGACCGAGCGAGCCGAAGCCGCCAAAACATCGCCACTTTTGGTAAAAACCAATGTCGGACGATAGTGAGTTTCTATCAATCTCGAGGCGACAATTCCGATAACGCCTTTGTGCCAATCTGGATGAAAAACCACTGTCGCTGGATGATTTTCTTCTTGATTATCGCTGATTTGTTGCAATGCTTGAGCGGTAATATCTTGGTCTAATTCTTTGCGAAAAGTATTGAATTCGTCTATTTCTTTGGCAACGGTAACAGCTTGTTCAAAGTTAAATTCGGTAAGCAATTCAACGGCATAATTTCCATGTTCGATTCTTCCGGCAGCATTGATTCTCGGAGCAATTTTAAACACAATGTCCGAAATACTAAAATGTTGCAAATTGAACAATCCTTTCATTGCCAGAAAACCAGGACGTTGGGTTTGATCAAAAACCTGTAATCCGTGGTAAGCGAGAATTCGGTTTTCTCCGGTAATCGGTACAATATCGGCGGCGATGGCAACCACGACCAAATCCAAATAAGCAAAAAGTTGTTCTTGCGGCAAAGCCAATTTATCTGTTAAAGCCTGAATGAGTTTAAAACCGACACCGCATCCGCATAATTCTTTGTATGGATAAGCACAATCTTTTCGTTTTGGATTGAGCACAGCCACTGCCTGCGGAATTTCTTCTCCAGGTTTGTGGTGGTCGGCAATGATAAAATCGATGCCTTTTTCTTGTGCATATTCCACTTGTTGAATAGCTTTTATTCCGCAATCGAGTGCAATGATGAGCGATACTTTTTTCTCGAAAGCTACATCAATACCTTGAATAGAAATTCCGTAACCTTCTTTGTAACGGTCTGGAATATATGTAATTATATTTTCTGTGTGATTTTTTAAAAAACTGTAAACCAAAGACACAGCAGTAGTTCCGTCCACATCATAATCGCCATAAATCATAATGTTTTCGTTTTGTTGGATAGCTTGTACAATTCTCTGTACAGCAATATCCATATCTTTCATCGAAAACGGCGAATGCAATTCAGATAACGATGGGCGAAAAAAGCTTTTGGCTTCGTCGAAAGTTGTAATTCCTCTTTTTAACAAAAGTTGAGGAATAAGCGGGTCTGTGCCTAGTTGTTTTTGTAGATTTAGGACAATTTGTTGTTCTTTTTCGTCAAGTTGTTTTATTGTCCAGCGTTTCATTTTTTCTCTTTTTGTTTTCCGGCAACGATGATTACGATTTCTCCTTTGGCTGGTTTTTCAGTATAATGTTGTAACACTTCTTCTGCGGTTCCACGCACGGTTTCCTCGTGCAATTTTGTGATTTCTCTGGAGACAGAAATTCGTCGTTCTTTTCCGAAATAATCGATAAAATCGTTTAATGTTTTGATGATTTTGTGCGGCGAAACATAAAATATCATTGTTCTGGTTTCTTCTGCCAAAGTCAAAAAACGAGTTTGCCGCCCTTTTTTATCGGGCAAAAAACCTTCAAAAACAAATCGGTCGTTGGGCAAACCGCTGTTTACTAATGCCGGAACAAAAGCTGTTGCACCAGGCAAACATTCTACTTCTACATCATTTTCGATACAAGTTCGAGTCAGTAGAAAACCAGGGTCCGAAATTGCCGGTGTTCCTGCATCGGAAATTAAAGCAATATTTTGACCAGATTTAATCATTTCGGTAAATTTTTCTGCCGTTTGGTGCTCGTTGTGCATGTGATGGCTTTGCATCGGCGTGGAAATTTCGAAATGTTTGAGCAATTTTCCACTATTTCGGGTGTCTTCGGCGACAATCAAATCAGCTTCTTTCAATATTTTTACTGCTCTGAAAGTCATGTCGTCGAGATTGCCAATGGGCGTTGGCACCAAGTATAATTTTCCCATTACAGAAATCTTTTTTGAATAAAGGTCAAAAACCTATTTTCATAATCTTCTTTTCCTTGCCAATGATTAAAATCAGGTTTAACCATTTGATTGATAAATGATTCGGCTTCTTCCCAATCGCTCATGGTATTTAGTTGCGAGATAACTCGGTTTAAATCTTCTGCACTGTTGTTGAACAGGTGTTTTTCAAAGGCAATTCGGTCGTTTAATGTCAAAGTGATTGATTTAGAAAAAATATCATTCACTGTTGTATGATTTTTTTTAGCGACAAAGTTGTTGGTTTGCACAACAGAAGGTTTTTGTGCTTCTGTATTGGCAATAGCTTCAAATTCAACTTTTTCAAAAGGAACATTAAATACCGAATCAAACTCAAGAGAAGGTTTTTCTGTAGAGTCATCTTCCGTTTCGATGATTTCTTTTGGTAATTCTTCAACAATTTTTTCCGTAACTTCTTGATTATCCAACTTGCTTTCATCTGGATTTTCCGAAAGTAATTCTTCGATTTTTTCTATTGCCGGAGCTTCGGTAAAACGATTGCTGTTTTCTTCGTAAAATTTTAAAACAGACAGTTTTTCATAGAGATTTTTCACTTCGGTATGCAAAGAGTTGATATCCGATTTGTCTTTCATTTTCAGTATTCTATGGGCAATAGCAATCAAGTCTGATTCGATAATCTTTTTCATATCTTTTTAAATGAATAAAATTAGGAGGTTATTTTTTGGTATTTTTGTCTCCTACAAAGTAAAGAAAAAAGCTTTGTTTATCATAAGAAAATCAGAAAATGTTTTTAGAAAACCCTGTTAATCATCAAGAAAAATTTGGCTGGATAGAAGTAATCTGCGGTTCGATGTTTTCCGGAAAAACCGAAGAACTCATCCGAAGATTGAAAAGAGCTGAATTTGCCAAACAAAAAGTCGAGATTTTTAAACCCTCGGTAGATATTCGTTATGACGACGACGAAGTGGTTTCTCATCAAGGTACGTCAATTGTTTCTACGCCCGTTCCGGCAGCGGCAAATATCCCGATTTTGGCGGATGGTTGCGATGTGGTTGGCATTGACGAAGCACAATTTTTTGATGATGAAATTGTAACGGTGTGCAACGATTTGGCCAATGCCGGCATTCGCGTGATTGTTGCCGGACTCGATATGGATTTTCAGGGCAAACCCTTTGGTCCGATGCCTGCTCTGATGGCAACGGCAGAATATGTAACCAAAGTACATGCTGTTTGCACTCGCACCGGAAATTTGGCTCATTACAGCTACCGCAAATCGGCGAATGAAAATCTGGTTTTGTTGGGCGAAACCGATCAATACGAACCTTTGAGCAGAGCGGCTTATTTTAAAGCGATGAAAGAACAAAGGAAGAAATGATTTTGTAGTTACCACAAACAAAAAAACATTGTATCTTTGCATACAAATACCAAATAAAAATGAAAAATACACTCATCGCACCGTCAGTTTTATCGGCAGATTTTGCCAATTTGCAACAAGATATCGAAATGATTAATGCTAGCCAAGCAGATTGGTTTCATATCGACATCATGGACGGCGTTTTTGTGCCGAATATTTCATTTGGAATGCCAGTATTGAAAGCCATTTCGCAACATGCTCAAAAAACCATCGACGTGCATTTGATGATTGTAGAACCAGACAGATATATTTCTACTTTCAAATCATTGGGAGCAGATAATCTCACGGTTCATTACGAAGCTTGCACGCATTTGCATCGCACGCTTCAAGCGATTAAAGCTGAAGGAATGAAAGCCGGCGTGGCGATAAATCCGCATACCAATGTGGCGTTGCTTGAAGACGTGATTAACGACATCGATTTGGTTTGTATAATGAGTGTAAATCCAGGTTTTGGCGGACAAAATTTTATCGGAAATACCTATAAAAAAATTACGCAGCTTAAAGAAATTATCGAACGTAATAACGCACAAACGTTGATAGAAATCGACGGCGGTGTAACAGACCAAAATGCTCGAAAATTGGTTGATGCCGGAGCAGATGTGTTGGTTGCCGGTAGTTTTGTGTTTTCAGCAGATAATCCTACGGAAACTATTGCCAATCTTAAAGAAATTACGAGGTAAGGCTTATAACCAATTTTTGTTGGGATTTAAATAAGTGGAAAGCACAGCGAAAATGTGAATTTCTTTTTTAGATTCATTTATCTTGAAATGAATCATGTATTTGAAATCTTTTAACGGAAGACAGTGAATGTTTTTATAACGAATTGAGCTCTTCGCCTGTTTTGAATTGTTTCAAAAATTCTTCCGATAATAACTCTTCTTTTTTCATAAGACGGTATAAATTTTAAAATTAAACAAAAAAATAATGGGGTTTGCAAACCCCATTATTTTTTTAACTTACACAGTTTATGTTATAGTACCTTTTTTTTCCATAACCATTTCTCTGACGGTTTAAATATGTTTGGGCTTCTTTTAAATCATCTTTCACTCTTGGGTCGGCAATAACGGTATATTTTTGCATTATTCGTTTTCTAAATCATCCAACATTTCAAAAGCATCTACTGGTTTTTTGTTTTCTTTTACACGTTTTAAAACAATATCTTTGTGCCATTGCGGAATTTCCTCTGTTTCTTGTCTGTGTTTAAAAGCCAAAAAATCAATATAACGCTCCACTTCTTCCAAAAGTGTTTCCGGAAGTTCTTTTAGCTTATCGTTTACTTGTTTTATGCTTGTTGTGTTCATTATATGTGATGTTTATTAAACAAATGTTGCTTTCTTATGCTCATACCTGTGCTTTTGAATGAAAGATTTATAATCTATTACTTCTCCGTTCTCGATTTCTGCGGAAGTTTTTTTATCTCCTGCCGCTGTGTTAAGTCGTCCCAAAAATCTAACGAATTTTCTCTCTTGAAAAACTTTTTGATAGATTCAATGATTTTAGGGTTTTAAGTATCCAGAAGCATTTTTATCAACCCTATTTTGAGGCTTGAATATTCATAGTATGAATTCGTTTTTACATTCAAATATACAAAAAATCTTCTCATTCGCAAGTTAAAAACATTTGACAAACCTTATTCGTTGGTCAAAAATCTGACAAGATGGCACAAAACATAGTAATGGCAACACTTTTGATAAACAACAAATGACTATTTATGACGAATTATGAAAGCACAAGACAATAATCAGGATAATTTAAAAGAAATCAATAATGGAGAAACTATGCAAGAATCTGTAAATCAAGAAAATATTGCAGATGAAAAAACGGTTTCTGATAATAATCTTCAAGAAGAATTACAAAAAGAAAAAGACAAGTTTTTGCGACTTTTTGCCGAGTTCGAAAATTACAAGAGACGAACTGCCAAAGAAAGAATCGAGCTTTTCTCTACGGCATCGCAAGACGTAATGACAGCGTTGTTGCCTATTATTGATGATTTTGACAGAGCTTTGTCACAAATCAAAGACGAAGACAAAAATCAACATACCGAAGGTTTCTTGTTGATTGCCAATAAGTTCAAAGACGCTTTGGTAAACAAAGGACTCAAAGAAGTAGAAATTCAACCCGGAGATGTTTTCAATGCAGATATATCCGAAGCGATTACGCAAATTCCTGCCGGAGATGATATGAAAGGAAAAGTCGTTGATGTCGTTGAAAAAGGATATCAGTTGGGAGAAAAAATCATCAGATATCCCAAAGTTGTAACAGGACAATAATACAGACATGAAAAAAGATTATTACGAAATATTAGGCATTGACAAAAGTGCAGATGCTGCGGCAATCAAAAAAGCTTACCGCAAAAAAGCCATAGAATATCATCCCGACAAAAATCCGGGAGATAAAGAAGCGGAAGAAAAATTCAAATTGGCAGCCGAAGCTTACGAAGTGCTGAGTGATCCTGATAAACGAGCAAGATACGACCAATATGGTCACGCAGCTTTTGAAGGCGGAGGAGCCGGCGGATTTGGCGGCGGCGGAATGAATATGGAGGATATTTTCTCTCAGTTTGGCGATATCTTTGGTGGTGGTTTTGGTGGATTCGGCGGTTTTGGCGGATTTGGTGGCGGTGGAAGAACTGCCCGACTCAAAGGAAGTAATTTGCGTATCAAGGTCAAATTGACTTTGGAGGATATTGCGGCAGGTGTAGAGAAAAAAATCAAGGTTAAACGCAAAAAACAAGCCGATGGTGTAACCTACAAATCATGTAGTCAATGTAACGGAACAGGGCATGTAACCAAAATTTCAAATACCATTCTCGGACGAATGCAAACTTCAGCACCATGTCCTACTTGTAAAGGTTCTGGTCAGATTTTGGATCACAAGCCTACCGGTGCAGATAGCGAAGGAATGATATTTACTGAAGAAGTAGTTTCGATTAAAATTCCGGCTGGAGTAACCGATGGTATTCAGCTAAAAGTTTCCGGAAAAGGAAATGAAGCACCCGGAGCAAACAGCATTCCGGGAGATTTGATTGTTGTTGTCGAAGAAACAGAACATGCCACTTTGAAGCGCGAAGGCGAAAATATTCATTACGATTTATATATCAGTATTGCCGAAGCAGCTTTGGGAGGTTCTAAAGAGATTGAAACACTAACCGGAAAAGTAAGAATTAAGCTCGAAGAAGGTATTCAATCCGGAAAAATATTACGATTAAAAGGAAAAGGATTGCCAAGCATTCAAAGATACGGAAGCGGAGATTTTCTTATCCATGTCAATGTATGGACACCGAAAAAATTAAGTAAAGAACAAAAAGCGTTCTTCGAGAAAATGAAGGAAGATCCTAATTTCCAACCTGACCCTCAAAAGGATGATAAATCTTTTTTTGAAAAAGTAAAAGAAATGTTTGCGTAATTAGAAAACATGATTTAAATTTGCGGTACACTTATAAAACGGTGGATTTTCTTTTTCATAGCAATTTTTCCAGCCCTGCCTTGCGCAGGGCTGGTTTTTTTATATCTTTTTCTCTTTTTTCCGAACATCTTTTTGAAATTAGTATCTTTACAAAAAAATAAACAATTGATGGATAAACCTCTTTTGCACGTAGAGAACATCACCAAAACTTATGGGCAGAAAATCGCCTTGCAAGATGTTTCATTGACTATCCCAAAAGGTAGTATTTATGGTTTGCTCGGGCCCAATGGTGCCGGAAAAACTTCTTTAATACGCATCATTAATCAAATCACTTATCCCGATAAAGGGCAGGTTTTTCTCGATGGAGAGCCTTTGCAACCACATCATATCAAAGATATTGGTTATATGCCAGAAGAAAGAGGGCTGTACAAAAGCATGAAAGTGGGTGAACAAGCGGTTTACTTGGCACAACTCAAAGGAATGAGCAAAGCCGAAGCGAAAAAACAACTTGTCGGTTGGTTTGAGAAATTTGGGATAATGGATTGGTGGGACAAAAAAATACAAGAATTATCCAAAGGTATGGCTCAAAAAGTACAGTTTATCGTAACAGTGCTTCATCAACCCAAACTATTGATTTTTGACGAACCATTTTCGGGTTTTGATCCGGTTAATGCCAATTTGATTAAAGACGAAATCTTAGCACTGAGAGAGCAGGGCAGCACCGTTATATTTTCGACACACCGCATGGAAAGTGTGGAAGAAATGTGCGACGAAATAGCTTTGATAAACCTGTCAAAAAAAATCATCGAAGGACCGCTTGTCGAAGTGAAAAAACAATATCGAACTTTTGTGTATTGGGTGGGTGTAAAAACCAACCGAATTGACGAATTGAAACAAGCTTTACAGAATTATCAAATCGACGAAACAACCTTCAAAAGTTTGGATAATGATTGGCAATTTACGGTCAAATTAGACGAAAAAAATCCGTCCGAATTGCTACAAACCTTATTAGCTTATGGAGAAATAACCCATTTTTCTGAGCAAATTCCATCTGTAAACGAAATTTTCATTAAAGCTGTTAGTCAATGAGTGTATTAGATCTTATCATAAAAAGAGAATTCATCGCCAAGGTGCGCAACAAATCCTTTATTGTCATGACCTTTGTGAGTCCGCTTATTTTTGTTGGCGTTGCCATTCTTATCGGTTATCTCAGCAGCATTCGTTCCGAGGTTAAACACATCGGCGTGCATGACGAAAGTGGGTTATTTATTGATTCTTTCAAAAATTCAGCGTCTTATCAATACGAAGATGTAACCCATATTCCCAAAAATATTATCAATGATAGCGTGTTGGCAAAACACTGGGAAGGCGTGTTGTATGTTCCACAACTCGATGATTTGAAAGATTTTGAAAAAGGCGTAGAATATATTTCAGAAGATAGTCCAAGCATGGGTTTTGTCTCGCAGGTAGAAGAGCTGATGAGCGAACAATTGACCAAGATGAACTGGACTGAACAAGGAATTGACACATTGCAAATCGAATCGTCTCGAATAAATGTTGATCTTAACCTTGTAAAATCTTCAGGAGAAGAAACCGTTAAAGGGTTAAATGAAATAAAAATTGTGCTCGGAGCCGGGTTTGGCTATATGATTATGATGTTTATCATCATTTATGGCAATATGGTTATGAGAAGCGTAATCGAAGAAAAAACATCGCGAATCATAGAAATTATCGTCTCCTCGGTAAAACCATTTCAATTAATGATGGGCAAAATCATTGGAACAACGTTGGCGGGAATTTTACAATTTGCTATTTGGGCAATCGTTGGCGGAATATTGTTTGTATTGGTGCAAAGTTTCTTCGGATTAAATACCGACACATTGCCACAAACAGCCGAATTAGCTCAACAATCACCAGATATGATGAATAATTTCAAAATGTATGTGCAAGAAATCATGTCGTTGCCATTATTGTCTATGCTGATGTATTTCATTATTTTTTTCATCGGCGGATATTTTCTGTATAGTTCCATTTACGCTGCAATTGGCGCCGCAGTTGATAACGAAACCGATACCCAACAATTTATGTTTCCGGTAATCATGCCATTGATGTTGGCGGTGTATGTTGGTTTTTTTACGGTAATCAATGAGCCGCATGGAACGGTCGCTACCATTTTTTCATTTATTCCGTTTACATCGCCTATCGTGATGTTGATGCGAATACCGTTTGGCGTACCACTTTATCAGATTATTTTGTCTATACTGATTTTGTTTGGTACATTTATCGGGATGGTGTGGTTTGCTTCGAAAATATATCGAATCGGTATATTAACCTACGGAAGAAAACCAAGTTGGAAAGAATTACTAAAATGGCTAAAATATTAACCTCATGTCAAAAATTTTAATTGTAGAAGACGAAGCAGCCATTCGCAGAGTGCTGTCGAAAATACTTAGCGAAGAAGACGAAAGCTATCAAATATTCGAAGCAGAAGATGGCGAAAAAGCCATTCAAATGATTACCGAAGAAGATTATGATTTGGTTATTTGTGATATAAAAATGCCTAAAAAAGACGGCGAAGAGGTCTTGGCTTATGCTAAAAAAATTAAACCAGAAACAAACTTTGTGATGATTTCGGGGCATGGTGACCTCGAAACCGCAGTAAATACCATGCGTTTGGGAGCGTTTGATTATATTTCAAAACCACCCGATTTAAACAGATTGCTTACTACAGTTCGCAACGCTTTAGACCACAAAACATTGAAAGTAGAAAACAAACTTTTGAAGAAAAAAGTGAGTAAAAAATACGAAATGATTGGCGACAGCGAACCGATGCAGCAAATCAAAGAAATGATTGATAAAGTAGCTCCAACCGAAGCGAGAGTATTGGTAACCGGACCAAACGGAACCGGAAAAGAATTGGTTGCACATAATTTGCACGAAAAGAGCGACCGAGCCAAACAGCCTCTTGTTGAGGTGAATTGTGCGGCAATTCCATCTGAATTGATTGAAAGTGAATTGTTTGGGCATGTTAAAGGTGCGTTTACTTCAGCAGTAAAAGACCGAGCAGGAAAATTTGAAGCAGCACATAACGGTACTTTATTTTTGGATGAAATCGGAGATATGAGTATGGCGGCTCAAGCCAAAGTGTTGAGAGCTTTGCAGGAAAATGTGATTAGTCGTGTAGGCTCAGACAAGGATATAAAAGTCAATGTGCGCGTGATAGCAGCAACCAACAAAGATTTGAAAAAAGAAATCGAAGAAGGTCGTTTTCGTGAAGATTTGTACCATCGATTGGCAGTAATTTTGATAAAAGTTCCGGCGTTAAACGACCGACGAGAAGATATTCCAACGTTGATTCATCATTTTGCTGAACAAATCGCAAAAGAAAACGGAACGGCAACGAAGGCCTTTTCAGATAAAGCCGTAAAATTATTACAAGATTATGATTGGACAGGGAATATCCGTGAACTACGCAATGTGGTGGAAAGATTGATTATTCTTGGCGGTCAGGAAATTTCTGAAAATGATGTGCAGATGTTTGCAGCGAAATAATATTTGTTTAAAAATAGATTAGAAATGAGTAAAAAATCGGGAAATTAAACCTCCCGATTTTTTAATTGATATTTGTTACAAAAATATACATATAACCTGAAAAACAGGTAACCGGATAATAAGCCAAACACATAACCTGAAAGAATGTCTAACGGAAAATGCAATCCGAGATATAATCTGGTGTAGGCAAAAATTAAAGGAAATAAGAACAAAAGCCAAGCTTTTTTGTAATAGTTTTTTAGCACCATAAAAAGAAGTAAAATAGCACCAGAACTATTAGAGGCGTGTCCAGAAAAATAACTCCACGACGAGCTACCTTTGATTTTTCTAACAAAACCAATCAAATCAGGATCGTTAATCGGTCGATAACGTTGTACGCTGTTTTTGACCAAATTGGTCATTTGGTCGGTGAAAACAAAAAATAAAGTTAGCGTGAGTAGCAATAATAGTAATTGCTTGAGCGAAAGTTTTCGGTACAATAAATAGAGAACCACTAAAAATAGCGGCCACCAGTTGAGTTGTTTAGTAATATATAACCAAAAAGGATCCCAGCTTTCGCTACCCAAACTGTTGAGAAAAACCAACAAATCTTTGTCCCATTGTATGATTTGCTCCCACATTATTTTTGACGTTTTATTGGTCCGGTAAGGTTTTCAAAGTCTTCTTTTGCTTTGTTTATTTCATTTTCAACGTCTGCAACCGGATTGATATTAGTGGCATCTTTCAAGTCTTTCTCTATCTCATCAACACCCAAAGATTCTTTGATTTTTTCCGGATTAATCGCTTCTTTTACTTCGCTGACAATACCAGAATCATCAACATTTTTGGTAATTTCGTGTTTGATTTGGTTAGTAGCTTGTTTGACTTGCGTCATTGTTTTGGCAAAACCTCTCGCCAATTCAGGAATTTTGTCTGAGCCAAACAACATCAAGATAATCAAAATGATAAATACAAATTCGCCGGTTCCTATGCCAAACATATCGCTTAATTTTTATTCTACAAAAGTACTAAATTCTATTTTTCTTGAGGAATGCTTTTTAAAAACTCTTCTACTTTTTCTGCATATTTTAATTTCACATAATCTTCTCCATTTTTTGTTACGCTTGCCGACAAAACATCATTGTATTTAGAAAGATGATAACCAAATGCAGGAATATATTCTTCTGGAATATGCAAATCTTCTAAGTAAAATTCTTTCGGAAAAACCGCAATAAGTTTTTCTGCTAATAGCATTTCACGCTCATAAGCGAATGCTTTTTCTAACATTTTTGTTCTCCCGGAAAGTGCATTAAAAAATGGGTCAAGACCAACAGAAATCAAAGCATCTGCACTTCGATTGTGCGATGTTGCCCGATACAAATTGCGTTCGGCACGGGTGCGATAAACAGGTTTGCCAAAGCCTAATGATTCGCCAGTAACTCGGCGGTCAATATACAAATCATCTAACGTATATTCGATAAAATCCATTGGAACAAACATGATTTTTTTGTTCATATCTTCATATGAAACCACTTTTTCTTGCCCGATAAAATCGATACTCGAAAAAATCAATGTATCGTTCGGCTGAACTTTCAACCGGAAGTAGCCACCTTGTTCACTTTCAGTAGTTTCTTGGGTGTTTTTGTTTTGTATATAAACGCCTGAAAGCTCTGTGGTTCGTGCAACGACTTTGCCCAAAACGAGCCGTCTGCCAGGTTGTGCATAGGCGGTAATGGTAAACACGAGCAAAAGAGTTGTGAGGATACTATTCTTCATGTCGTTCATTTTCTGTGTTCAAAAATCGGAAAGATTTTTCATATAATTCTAATTCGGCTTGCTTTGGATTGTTTTGCAAGATATTGAATAACGAGATATCTTCTGCTAAGAAACGGTAAAATAAATCGGTTTGCTCAGCCGGAATTTGATATTTTTCTGTGAGTTCCTCCCTCGGAATGTTTGCTTCAAACCAAGTTTGTCTTTGCTCGAAATTTGGTGGTTCAGGTGTTTTGTTTTTATTGACAAATAAACCAATAATAAGTTCTACTATTCCTTTTATATCAGCTTGCGTAGGATTTGCTTGTTCGATTTTAATATCTGTAATTCCCAAACTTTTAGAGGTAGGTTGCGATTCGATAACCAATTCGTCCAATTCTTCGGCTTTGGGGATTAGTTCGATGTGTTTTAATCTGCTTTCATCGGCAGAAACTATGTTAAAAACGTTAGGAACAAAATAATCATTGGCGTCAAAGGCAACCAATTTGTCGCCTATTTTGACTTGAATGTCAAATTCTCCATTTTGATTGGTTTGCACCATTTCGTCCGTATTTCTGTTCAACACAAAAATGTTTTCCAGCGCTTCCTCTTCTGAGGATACTACGCCTTTCAGGGCAAAATCTTCCTGAGCAAATGCAGAAAAAGACAAAAATAACAACAAATTCCAAAAGTAATTCTTGTACATGGATTATAGTTTCTGTAAAACTAATCGCTGTTTTATTAAACAAACCTCAAAACCTCCACAAATTTGTGTTAATGCTCAGGTCTGATTAACTTTGCAGAAACATCTGAATATGAAAAAAATGATTATTGCCAGCACTTCCACAGTGTATGGACAAGAATATTTGGCATATTTGCTGCCAACATTAGAAAAGTTTTTCGAGCAAATTAACCAAATCACGTTTATTCCGTATGCCAGACCGGGCGGCATCACACATGAAGAATATACCGAAAAAGTAGCATCGGCATTTGCCAAAATAAATATTCGAGTGAAAGGTTTGCATGAATATGCTACCGCAAAAGAAGGCATCGAACAGGTAGAAGCTTTGTTTACTGGTGGTGGAAACACTTTTTTGCTCGTTCAGCAATTATATGGAAATGATATTATGCAGTTGCTCAAACAAAAAATCGAAGCCGGAACGCCATATCTCGGAACGTCGGCAGGGAGCAATATTACCGGTTTAACGATGAATACGACCAACGACATGCCGATTGTTTATCCGCCGAGTTTTCAAACATTGGGCTGTGTGCCCTTTAATATTAATCCGCATTATCTCGACCCATTGCCAAACAGCCAACACATGGGCGAAACTCGTGAAACCCGCATTGCAGAGTTTCATCATTTTAATACACAACCGGTTGTTGGGTTAAGAGAAGGCAGCTGGTTGGAAGTTTCCGGTAAAGACATTTGGCTGAGAGGAAATCTACCAGCTCGAATTTTCCAACAAAACAAAGTACCTTTTGAACAAGAAACAGACAGTTTGTTGAATGAGATTTATTGATCTTAGCCTTACTGTTGTCTTTGAAACAGGATTTTTTTTGGGACAGGAAGCAAGACAGATTGAAACAGGATTTTTTTGAGACAAGAAGCAAGACACGTCCGTACAAGTTGCTAAAAAGCTGGCGAGCTTTTTTATGGTTACAACGTTACAAGTTCACAACGTTACAATAATTTCATTTTTCCGGACTTTTACCGATAGTGATTTTATCGCCCTTGATGATAACAGGGCGTTTCAAAAAAGTATAATGTTGCAGGATATAATGTTTGTAATCTTCTTCGGATAGATTTTCGTTTTTCAAACCCATTTCAGCATATAATTTTGCTCGCCGACTGAACAGTTTTTCATAACTACCAGCCAAAGCTTTCATTTCGTCAAGTTGTTGGGCAGTAACAGGTTCGTCTTTGATGTTTTGTAATTCGTATTGGTCGATGTCGGCCATTTGTTTCATGATGCGTTTACAAGTATCGCAGGTTTTGAGGTAATAAATTTTTTGCATGGATGTTTTTTACAAACATACATTTTTTGTCGGATTTGAAAAAATTATTCCCTCACATATTATATCGAAATAATTGTACGTTATCTTCATAAAAACTATATTTACAAACAGAAAATTATTACATGATAAATTTTTAGACCTTCTAGGTTTTTAAAACCTGGAAGGTCTGGACGAAATCACAAAGGTTTTTGTTTTATCGTGTGTTTATTCAGAAATTACTTTTTATGAGAATCGCCAATCGGATAAAATTACGCTACATCATCATTTTGTTTTCGCTCGGAATTCTATGTCTTATTCTCTGGAATACTTACCAACTTTTTCAAACTTTTAAGCAAGAAGAACGGGTTAAAATGGAAATTTGGGCAAAGGCATATAAAGGAATTAATCTGGCCGACGAACACACCGATGTGGAGTTTCAAACCTTTGTTATTAGCCAAAATACCACTATTCCTATTGCCATGGTAAACCCCCAAGGAGTAGTAGAAATGGCAAATGTAGATGAAAAAATAATGGAAGATGATGAGCTGAAAGAAAGGTTTTTGAACCAATTGAAAGCACAAAATCCGCCTATTGAAGTCGATCATCCGGATGGTACTATCTATATTTATTATGGCAATTCGTCGCTGGTTAATAAGCTGAAATATTATCCATTGGCATTGATTTCGATATTGATTTTGTTTGGCGGATTGGTGTATAGTTATTTCAGAACCAATCGAATATCAGCCGAAAACAGATTGTGGGCAGGAATGGCAAAAGAAACCGCACATCAGATTGGTACGCCTTTGTCTTCGCTTTTGGGCTGGATAGAATTGATGAAATTGCAAAACGTTGATGAACAAATTGTAGATGAAGTCGGTAAAGATGTAGAGCGATTGCAAGTGATTGCTGACCGTTTTTCCAAAATTGGCTCTGTACCAGTTTTAGAAAAATTAAATATTGTGGAGGCTACGCAAAGTGCACTGACTTATCTGAGTGCCAGAAGTTCTAAACAAATCGAGTTTTCTTTTTCGAGTAATTCCTCAGAAATATGGGTTAATCTAAATCCGGCGTTACATCATTGGACGATTGAAAATTTGGTCAAAAACGCTATCGATGCCATCAAAGGAAAGGGAAAAATCAATGTAGAAATTACGACAGACAAAAACTATGTAACACTTAGCGTAACCGATAATGGGAAGGGAATGGCTAAAAATCAATTCAAAAAGATATTTGAGCCTGGATTTACGACCAAAAAACGTGGTTGGGGATTAGGGTTGTCGCTAACGAAAAGAATCGTGCAAGATTACCACAAAGGAAAAATAAGGGTAGTGCAATCCGTCCCATTTACCGAAACGGTGTTTGCGATAGTGTATCCGGTGTGTGAATAAAAAAAACACGAATTACATTGATTTTTGTAATTCGTGGTTAAATTAAATCTGATAAATTATTTATTCATTCTCTGTAGAAAAATCATCTTTTTTGCGACCTGCTCCAGATAGATTTTTATTAGATTGTTTCATTGCTTCGCCAACTTGATTGCTCGCTGTGAAAGCCGCCACCATATTGTTAAGCATTTCGCTACCTGCTTGTGGCGAGTTTGGCAATAAAATCAAGTTAGAATTGGTATCTGAACCGATAGATTGCAAGGTGTCGTAATGTTGTGTAACTACGATTAAGGCTGAGGCTTCTTGCGAATTGATTCCCACACCGTTCAGTACGTCCACACTTTCCACTAATCCGCGAGCAATTTCTCGTCGTTGGTCGGCAATACCTTGTCCTTGCAAACGTTTTGATTCGGCTTCGGCTTTGGCTTTGGCCACAATTCTGATGCGTTGTGCTTCGGCTTCATATTCTGCAGCGGTCTTTTCACGGTCTGCAGCGTTGATACGGTTCATAGCACTTTTTACCTGAATATCCGGGTCGATGTCGGTAATCAATGTGTTGATAATATCGTAACCGTAAGTCGTCATTGCTTCGTTTAATTCCGCTTTAACCGCAATAGCAATGTCGTCTTTTCTTTCAAAAACGTCGTCTAACTTCATTTTTGGCACTTCGGCACGAACCACATCAAAAACATAAGAAGTAATTTGGTCATGCGGATATTCCAATTTATAAAAAGCTTCGTAAACTTTTTCCTGAATAACTTTAAATTGTACAGAAACTTTGAGTTTCACAAATACGTTATCTTTAGTTTTTGTTTCGATGATTACATCCAGTTGTTGGATTCTCAGGTTTACACGTCCGGCAATTCGGTCGATAATCGGAATTTTCAGCTGAAGTCCGGAATTTCTGATAGAGTGAAACCGTCCAAATCGTTCAACAATTACAGACGATTGCTGTTTAACCACAAAAAATGAACTGAAAAATATAATCAGTCCGAGGATTAATAAGGGAATTAAATATATCATAGTGAATGATTTAGTTGTTTAATTTATTTAAATATAATTTCATCTTGGCTCCTTCGGGAATTGGAATCCCGGGATAATAGATGTTGATTAATTCGGCATATTCCGAAATGTCACTTTCAATAATCATCTGATTGCTGGTTGAGCCCGACACTTCGCCGGTAATGTTGTAGCCCATGTATTCTACTGTAATAGTCGAGCCAGATTCTTCCCAGCTTTGTACCTGTTCGGTTACTTCGCAATCGGGTTCGTGTACATAAGTTTTCATTTCGCCCTGGTCGAGAAAAAACAAATAGTCTTTGTCACAACCGGACTGATGTGGATAATACTGTGCATAATCCTCATTTTCACCGATAAAAGGTAGTACCGGTACTACTTTTTCGGGGGACCATTTTGTATCGACCAATTCCGATTTATCGGAGCTATTGTCATCATCTGATGAGCAAGACCACACTAAAGGCGTTAGCATAAGCAGCCAAAATATTTTTTTCATAACTGATGAATAAGATTAGCACCAAATATAATAAAAAAAATGAAAAAGTGAGGTGTTTTTTGAGGTTAGTTTTGTTGCTGAAACAGTATTTCTATGAGTAGTAAGAAATAAAAAAAGCACAGAATCGAATTCTGTGCTTGGAAGTTTATTAGAAGGTTGTCAAACTAAAATCTATTCGTTTCAAGACTTCTTCCTTGCCGAGCAAAGCTGCGATTTCAAAAACATCAGGACCTTTCATGCTGCCCACAAGGCTCACACGCAAAGGTTGCATCACTTTGCCCATGCCCAATTCGTTATCGGTAATATATTGTTTGACTGATTTTTCGACTGAAGAAGCATCAAACGTTTCAATATTTGCGATAACATTTTTCAGATTTTCCAAATATTGCTTGGTTTCGTCGTTCCATTTTTTGGTGGCTTTTTCGTCTAAAGTATTTGGAGCAACAAAGAAAAAATCTGCTAATTCATAAAAATCAGTTACAAAATTGGCTCTTTCTTTAATCAATCCAACAATTTTTTCTACATAAGCCGAATCAGATTGAATGCCTTTTTGTTCTAACATCGGCAAAAATAGTGATGAAAGCTCTTTGTCTGATTTTTGAATCAAATATTGATGATTGAACCATTTGTTTTTTTCGGGGTCAAATTTCGCTCCGGATTTGTTTACTCGACTCAAATCAAAGGCTTCGGTCAGTTCTGATAAAGAGTAAATTTCCTTGTCTGTTCCGTCGTTCCAGCCCAATAAAGCCAAAAAGTTTACCACTGCTTCCGGGAAAAAGCCGCTTTCTCTGTATCCGGACGAAAGTTCGCCTTCTGGAGATTTCCATTCGAGCGGAAATACCGGAAACCCTAATTTGTCGCCATCTCTTTTGGATAATTTTCCGTTGCCGACAGGTTTCAATATCAAAGGCAAATGGGCGAATTGCGGAACATCCCAGCCAAATGCTTTGTACAACATCACGTGTAGCGGCAAGGATGGCAACCATTCTTCTCCTCGAATCACATGTGTAGTTTCTTGTAAATGGTCATCTACGATATTTGCTAGATGATAAGTTGGCATTCCGTCTGATTTGAACAACACTTTATCATCCAACAAAGATGTGTTGAATTTTACCTGTTCGCGTACCAAATCTTCCACCACAATTTCTTCATCCACAGGTGTTTTAAACCGAATTACATAAGGCTCTCCCGAATCCAATTTTTGCTGGGTTTCTTCTGCGGATAAACGCAAACTGTTGTTGAGTTCGTTTCGGGTAGAAGGATTGTAAATAAACGTTTTTCCATCGCTTTCTGCTGCTTTTCTGAGAGCGTCTAATTCTTCTGCGGTATCAAAAGCATAATAAGCATTGCCTGAGTCGATGAGTTGCAGCGCGTATTGTTTGTACAAATGTTTGCGTTCGCTTTGCTTGTACGGACCAAATTTTTCATTTTTTCCGATAGTTTCGTCAGGTTCGATTCCGAGCCATTTGAGCGATTCAAAAATATACGCCTCGGCACCCGGAACAAAACGGGTTTGGTCGGTGTCTTCAATCCGAATATAAAAAGTTCCTTGATTTTTTTTAGCAAATAAATAGTTGAAAAGAGCCGTCCGTACTCCGCCAATGTGCAAAGGTCCTGTTGGGCTAGGCGCAAATCTTACGCGAACTGGTTTTGTCATGTTTTTCTTTAATTTTACTGCAAAGATACAATGAAATGTTTAATCAAAATAGTATTAAAGTTGTTTCAAGTTAGAGCCTGTTTAATTTGTATTGTAAAAATGTTTATAGGTTATTTTTGAGACAGAAAAAGGCAAATTTTCAAAGGATAGCAGAGCTATCGTTTTAAAATTTAACGCCTTTATGACCAAAAAGAAACATAAACAAATTATTAGATGAATTTTAAACAGGCTCTTAAAGCCTAAAATCAAAAATTTCATCAGGTGTAATGGTCATATCCAACGGAATATCTTCTGGTCGAATATCTTCGATTTCTGCTTCTGGTGGATAAAATGATAATCCTATTTTAAGAACATCTTTACGACATTTTTCTAAAAAACTATCGTAAAAACCTTTGCCGTAACCAATTCTGTTTCCAATTTGGTCATAAGCCAATAGCGGAATG